>JAHIPW010000141.1 GCA_018903055.1 bacterium | reverse complement strand
TACTCCTCCAACTCCTCTTCCTTTTCCTTAAGCTTTTCTCTTAAGGTCTTTTTCTTTTCTTCCTTTGCGGTCTCCGCCTTCGCCCGTTGGGCTTCGGCGGACAGGGTTGCCGGTTTCTCTTCCATCCTCTCTACTACCTTCTTGATCTTCCAGTCCATGGGGAAGCTTACCGCTTCACCTTCCTTTGGAGTGGATAAGCTTCCCAGATTTGGGTCCTCAAAGTAAGGCGACTTCTTGAGGTTCACCAAGAGGTTAGAGACCGCTTCTACAGAACCTGCCTGGGCAGAGATGCTGGCGTTATCCTTTGATGGCAAAGAGAGGCTCTGGATCCAGACAGAGGAAGGGAAGACCCTGGTCATCTCTAATAGGACATCGAGCCATCTGGCTTTCTCAGTAAGTAACCCAGTAATGACCTTCATCCTCTGTTCTACGTCTCTCTTCTCCTTCTTTAGTTTCTCCACCTTGGGAACAATATCCTTTATCTTCTCCAGTTCTGCCTCAACCTGGCGCAACCTGGTCTCTCTCTGCTGGAGTCTCTGCAGGAAGAGAAGGCCGCTGAAGACGATAATCGCCACCCCCAGACCGGCAGCAATCATAAGGTTCCTCTTCCGGGCCTGGATGAGCGCTCTCTCCCTTACAATCTGGGGAAGAAGGCTTATCTTTATCTCGCCCAGTTCAAGGGCATGTAGGGCCAATCCCACTGACACGCTAAAGGAAGGCAGTATTTCCTTCAACTTAAAAATAGTGGGATCATACTTAATCTGAGATAGAGGATCGGCGATCTCAACCGGGACCCCCAGCCGCTGGGATAAAAATTTATCTAAATTCTTTAGTCCCGCACTCCCTCCAGAGAGGATGACCTTGGTAATCTCCGCCCCCTCTGGTTGAGAGCGGTAGTAATTCAAGGAGCGCCGGATCTCGGCGAATATGTTTTCCAGTATGGGAGAGAGGGCACTGGCTACCTGGGAGGTGGGGTTGGGAGCGGGAGGAACTTCTGGTGGCTTCTCAGGCGCCGGAGGCACCTCAGGTGGTTTTTCTGGCACCGGGGGAATCTCGGGGGGCAAAGTCTCAGGTGGTTTCTCTGGAGGGGGAGGAACTTCTGGAGGTTTCTCCTGAACCTCGAAGAGGGCATCCCCCTCCTCCCTCTTCAACCTCTCCGCCTCGCTAAAAGGCACCCCAAGCTTGGTCTGAATGGCCTCTGTCAGGTCATTCCCGGCTACCGGCGCACTTCTGGTGAACTCCAATACCCCATCCCGATGGATGCTGATATCCGTAGTCGTGGCCCCCATGTCAATCAAGGCCACTACCTCCGCCGCCTTAGAGGGTTTCTTGAACCTCAGAGCATTATATAGAGCGAGGGAGGAGATGTCTATGGTCTCACATTTAAGTCCCGCCTCCCCAACTAAGGCCAGATGGTCATCGATGAGCTCCCGCTTCATGGCCGTTAAGATGACCTTGACCTCCTCCCCCTCCTTCCCGGGCAGAGCCTGATAATCCAGGCCCACCTTATCTAAGGGGAAGGGGATTTGATTCTGGGCCTCGAACTTAATCACCTGATCAAGCCTGGCCCTGGCTCCAGGAGGAAGTTTGCAGTGCCTTATAATTACTGACTGGCCGGGAACAGCGATGACCACTTCCTTAGTCTTTATCTCATTCTTCTCCAGTAATTTTTTTATCCCCTCAATGACCTTGGCTCGCTTCTCCTTATTCTCTACGCCAGGATCTAAGTGAAGCTCCACCATCCCGACGTTGGCCAGTTCCACCTCCTCCTTGGTCACCTTCAATAGAACGGCTTTTATGGAACTGGTTCCGATGTCCAAGCCAAGGACTGCTTTTGTTTTACCCAATGGTTTAAATAAAGAAATCTTCTTCAACTTCTTACCTGCTTTTCTTCCTTAATCGTTTAAATTCTTCCACTGTAAGATGGGCTCTTTTAATTTGTGTTCGAAGTAGTCCTGGAGCAAGTTCTTTATGATCCGGTATCACTAAAATGGGATAGCCTTCTTTATCGTTATTTAATACCATATGGCTACCTTCTTGCCGCGCCACATAGTAACCGATCTTCTTAAAGACCTTTACCGCTTCCTGCCCTGAAATATTACTTAAGATTCCCATCTATGTTCCAGTAATTGAAACCGGAACATCGACATAAATAGGATGCCTTTCTTCTGCTGGAATCCTGCGATGTTTTTTCTTGACTACTTTGAGATAGCCGAAGATAGCCTCCTGAATATTTTTCAAAACCTCTTTCTTAGTCTTCCCTTGAGACATACAGCCAGGTAACATGGGACATTCTGCAACATACCCTTCGTATTCAAAATCGTATTCTAATTCTACTCGAAATTTCATTTAACAGTTACCTCCTCTCATAATTTTTGGATATTTTCTCTTTCCATCTTACCATGGAACTGGTTCCGATGTCCAGGCCAATGACTGCTTTTGTTTTACCTAAGGTCTTAAATAGAGATATCTTCTTCAAATCCTCACCTTATAAATCATTAAATTCTTCAATGTTTATTTCAATATCTCTCAAGATACTCCTTAATAGTCCTCTTCCCAAAACTTCTCCCTTATGGATAGGAACCACTGTAGCTCTGCCATCTGGATGACGCCAGAAAGTATGACTTCCTCTCTGTCTAATCAATTTAAAACCTAACTTTTTCAACTTTCTACATACTTCTCTGCCAGTTGCTATTCTCAGTTTGGTCACACGGTGACCTCTAATTGCTGGATGCCAACAAATCTATTTCGAGCGACTTTCTCCTTATCCAACCTCTTCACTTCCAGACAGAGCTCTATCGCCTCTTTAACCCGCGACAATAGCCTACCCATGGTCTTAGCCTGGGTATGACAACCTGGAAGATCGGGAACTTGGGCAATTAGAAAACCATCCTCGTCTTCTTCAATCAAGACCGGAAAAGTATATTTCTTCATTCCTCATACCTCCTCACTCTTAAAACGTTAAGATTAAAATTCCATATTCGCGATGATTCGTGTCCTTTTATTTCTTGCTCCGTGCCATTCGCGATGATTCGCGTCTTCGCGGTTGCAATATTCGTGTTTCTTTTTCCTTCTCCCATTCTCCGTTTCCCCAATTCTCCGATTCTCCGATTCTTCTTTCCAATTCGTGTTTTTAGTCCGCAAAGACTTTCTCTGACCAGTAGAGGACTGTAATGGGTCCCATCGTTCCATCATCGTGAAAGTCACGATCCACGACCGCCTCAATCTTTCGGATAGCTCCGCCTACCGTCCCTGTGGAGTAGATTCTGAAGCGGTCCGACCTCACGGTAACAAAGTCGCCACAGTCCTGGAAGATACCTTTATCTACTCCATAAACCATCATTATCTCTCCCCGATTGGCGAAGTAGGGAGGGCTCCCTCGAGCGTCTCCAGTATAAGGGGGTA
>JAHIPW010000140.1 GCA_018903055.1 bacterium | reverse complement strand
TGTCTACATCCTTATTTTGTTGAACGGAGTGAAGTGAGATGACTAAGAAAAAAATAATCTTTTTGGCCGCCCTTTTAATATTACTTGTCTTAATTTTGATCCTCAGGAAGCCCATTCACCGCAAAGCAAAAGTGGCTCCTACTCCCGAGACTCCTTCTGTGGCTGAGGAAGAGAAAGTCCCTCCGACACCAGAGGAGGCCTTCATTCCCTTAGAGATTAGAAGGGTGAGGGGCACGGTATCCTGGGGAAGGGATCCCTTTCTCTCTCCCCTAATAAAGGAAGAACCAGGAAATGGTATAAAACCCGGGGCCCTTATCCTGACTGGTATCGTACGCGATGAGGAAGGGGTTCAGGCAATCATCGGAGATTATATTGTTAATGTGGGAGACATCATAAATGGCAAGGAAGTAATAAGCATTAGGAAGAATGAAGTGGTCTTAATGGAAGGAAAAGAGAAAGAAATTCTGAAATTAGAGGAGGAGTGAGATGTTTACCCCGTTAGAAATCTTCAGCGGAGCTGAACACTTTCTAATAGGGGTGGAGACATTAGGATTATTTCCTGTCGGAAGGAGGGAGAAAAATGGCATTTCTAACGGGGTTTAAAAGATTAATAGGCCTGGCCTTAATTGGAATATTCTTTGGGGCCATAGTATTTGCTCAGGAAGCAGACTTTAAGGTGAGTAAGATTGAGGTAAAGGAGTTGACCGATAGTGTCCAGGTGCTCATTATCTCGGATGGGCCGGTGAAGTATAAGTCATTCTCTCTGGACAATCCCCCCAGGATCCGCCTCTTCCTCCCCAATGCCCAACTCATTTGGAAGGAGAAGGAGCTGGACATTAAGAGGGGATTGGTTAAGAGAGTAGAGGCCTTGCAGTATAGTACCAAGCCCAATATCATCCAGATAGAGATCTATCTTGCCTATCAGACGGCCTTTGAGCTAAAACCCGATGAGAAGCTCCTCACCCTTGAGATTGCCAAGGAGGTACCTCCTACTCCCAGAAAGATAAGAAAAGAGGCCAGGAGGCGCTATGAGATAGGAAAGGGACATTATAGAAGAGAGGAGTTTAAGGAAGCCATAGGGGCGCTTCAAGAGGCCTTAAAATTGAATCCCAAACTCTCCCGGGCGAAGAACTACATCCAGAAAGCAGAACTGGCCATTAAGGAGAGGGAGAAGTTAGATAAGGAGAGAATAGAGGTCTTCAAGCAGAAGAAGATAAAAGAGGAGGAGAAGAAGCGACAGGAGGCGAGGAGAGAGGCCATTGAGAAGCATTATGCTGAAGGATTAGGTTACTATAAAGAAGGGAAACTCATAGAGGCCATTGAGGAGTGGAATAAGGTTTTAGCCTTAGAGCCGGAGCATAAAGCAGGGAAAGAAATTGCTAAGGCAGAAGAAGTACTGGAAAGAATCATTGGGGAGAAGAAGATAGAGAAAGAGGAGGCCGAAAGGGCCAAAAGAAGGCAAGAGGAATTAGCCAAAGAGAGAAGGGGGGCGGAGGAGAAGAGAAAACTTATTAAAGAGAGGAAATCGAAGATAATAGCACACTATGACCAGGGAAAGAGCCATTATGGAAAAGGGGAATTTGAAAAAGCCCTGACGAATTTCCAGAAGGTGCTTGCCCTTGACCCGGAACATAAAGGGACAGAAAAATATCTCGCTAAATGCCAAAAAGAGATAGAGAAATTAAAGGGAAAAGAGGCCCGGAGAAAGATTGCGGATTATTTCCAGAAAGGGGAGAAGTTCTATAGAGAGGATAAATACTTGGAAGCCATAGATGAGTTCAAAAAAACCTTGGCCTTAAATCCAGAGCATGTTGAGGCCCGGAAATACCTGACCAAATCCCAGGAGAACTTGAAAGAGATCAAAGAAGAAGAGGCAAAGAAGAGCGCAGAGGAGAGGGTAAGGGAGATAGCGGAAAAAGAGAGGATTGCCTATGAGGTGGAGGACATTCAAGTCATTGGAATCCCCGATAAGACGAGGATAGTCATCCTCACTGATAAGGAGGGAGCGAAGTATGCTCAGTTCAGCCTCACCGGGCCACCGAGATTAGTAATCGACATCCCCAATGCCACCCTCACCTGGGAGAAGAAGGAGATTGGGATAGAGAGAAGCGTGGTGAAGAGAGTAAGGGCGGGACAGTTCTCGGAAGAGCCAAGAATAACAAGAGTAGTCTTAGATCTTAAGGAAGAAGCAAAGTACGCTTTAAGGAGTGAAGAGAATAGAATCATCCTGGAGGTGGAGAATCCTCTCTACGTGGTGGGAATCACTGATGTCTCTTTGAAGAAGCTACCAGAAAAGACAAGAATAACCGTTACTACCGAAGAGCCGGTGAAGCATTCGGCCTTCAACCTCCTGGAACCACCGGTAGTGGTCATTGATATGTATGGGGCGACTATGGCCTGGCCCCAGAAGTTCATCAAGGTTGAAGAGGAGGATATTGTAAAAGGGGTGAGGTCCGGCCAGTTTGAAGAGAACATCGCCCGGGTAGTAATAGACCTAAGAGAGATGACCACCTATCGGGTCTCAAGTGTCGGAAATAAGATAGTGGTCGACCTCCAGCGCCCGGCCATCCCGGCCGTTCCCAAACCTCCAGTGGGGGAAGAGAAACTTCTATCCATGGACTTCAAGGATGCCGACATCCATAATGTGTTGCGCATCATTGGCCAGAGGGCGGATCTCAATATTATCGCTGGCCCGGAACTAACAGGAACCGTGACCATCTCCTTTAAGGGAGTAACGGCAGAGGATGCCCTAAATGCCATCCTGAGGGTGCGGGGGTTCGGCTATGAGAGGAAGAAGGATATCATCCGGGTGATGAGATTGGCCAAGGAGATACCAGAGATCGAGACCACTACCAGGATCTTTGAACTGAACTATGCCGAGGCGCCGATCATCAAGACCATGCTTGTAGATAGTATGATGCTTTCAGTTGCGGGAAGGGTCATTGTCGATGTGCGGTCCAATACACTGATGGTCATTGATACCCCAGTGAAGATCGAGGAGATCGGAAGGATGATCGCCAGGCTGGATATGAAACCACTCCAGGTGGCCATTGAATCGAAGATAATAGAGGTCCGTCTCCGCGGTGAGGAGGAACTGGGCATAGATTGGACCTGGGTGAAGAAGACGGCAGAACAAATGAGCAAGGGTAGCGACATTGACTTAGGATTTGTCGGTACCACAGGATTTTTCAAGTATGGCACCATAGGCAAGAGCGATTTTGCTATGATTCTTCAGGCCCTGGCAAAAAGGGCAGATACCCAGATAATATCCAATCCTAAGATCACCACCTTAGATAATGTGGAAGCAGTGGTTAAAGTTCAGTCAAGATATCCCTATGTTACGGAGGTCGAAGAAGAGATAGTAGACGGCAAGCCAGTTACTAGGAAAACCTGGGAAGAAAAAGATGTCGGAGTATCCCTGACTGTTACCCCCCATATAGGGAAGGACGATTATATCACTATGAAAGTAAATCCAGTAGTAAGCGTACTACAGGAGTGGACCGCCCCGCCTTATCCCTATCCAGTCGTTATGACCCGAGAAGCGACTACCAATGTCATGGTTAAGGATGGGGATACTCTGGTCATCGGGGGATTGATAGAGGAGGAAGAGAGGACGACCCGCTCCGGGGTTCCGGGATTGATGAAGGTCCCGGTGATAAAGTACCTCTTTTCCAAGAAAGTTACAGATACAATAAAGAGTGAGCTCATCATCTTCGTTACCCCGCATATTGTTAGGGTTAAAGAAGAGAAACCGAAGCCAAAAGAGGAGGAAGTGGGGCTCCTTCCCTGAAGTATCGAAATTTCAATAGTTACACGGATGGGCACAGATTAAAAGATACGGATTAGCACTGATTCTTATCGCTAAATCCGTGCTAATCAGTTTAGTCAATTAGTGCTAATCTGTGAAGATTGCCGAACGGAGTGAGGCCTATCGAGGGATGGTAAAGAAAAGAATAATCGTCATTGTCTTTCTTCTACTTGCTTTAATAATAAGCGGTCTAATAATCACTAAGAGAAGCCCGGTAGAGAGGCGACTGAAGAGGAAAGAAGAAATCTTTTTTCTTTTACTTACTTTAGAGAAGAGAGAAGAGCCGAAGAGCCTAAAGGATATCCTGCTCATTAATTACCAGCCAGATAGTAAGAGATTAACCTTAGTGGCCATACCCCCTCAGACCCTTATTTCGAGGCATCGGAACTTCAATAAGCGAAAGACGGGGCAAGCGAAGCGCGCCGTCATTTCGGATAAGAGAACATTGAAGAACCTCTATCGTCAGAACCTTCAGCGAAATAATTTCCATAAGAGCTGTCTAACTCTTAAAAGTGCTATGGAAGAGTTTTTAAGCTTAGAGATTCCCTTCTATCTGGTCTTCGATGAGGAAGGCTTCATTAAGGTAGTTGACCTCTTGGGAGGGATGGAGGTAGAGGTCGATCAGCCCTCCACCACAGAACTTCCGTGGTGGGGGGAAGAAAGATTGAGCGGGGAAAAATCCCTGGCCTACTTGGAGTTTGAGGAACTTCGCTTTGGTGAATTTGGCAAATTCTCCCGCTGGCAGAGATTCATCTGGGCTCTCATTCAGAGTTTAAACAGCTCTTCCCCAGATCCTAAATTAATGAGAGAACTCCTCAAAAATTCCTCTCTCACCAACCTTAAGGCAAAGGATATCCTGGCCCTAGCTCAGGAAGCAAAGAATATAAGAGAGGCCGGAATAAAGGTAGAAAAAATTCCGGGCAAAACCATCTATAGAGACTGGATGAGCTATTGGCAGGTGGATACTTTAGCCGCTACCCGATTGTTTAGAGAACTGGATAGAGGATTGGAGAAAAAGGAAGAGATCATTCGGGTCGAGATCCTGAATGGTTGTGGTAGGGCGGGGATCGCATTCCAGTTAGCGCGAGACTTAAGAAAAGAGGGCCTGGATGTGGTAAATATTGGAAATGCCCGGAACTTCAAGTATCAAAAGACGCTCATTTTGAATCGTAGTGGTAAGAAAGGAACGGCCAAAAGGATATCTGAGATAATGGACTGTGGCGAGCCCCAAGATAGCATAGAGAAGAAGGCCTTAGTTGATGTTACGGTTATCATCGGAAAGGATTATCTTGAGCATTATCTACAATAAATCTTTACCACGAGGACACGAAAGAACGGAGATACGAAGATGGGGATAGAATTTGAAGAACTATCAAGCAAAATTATTAAGGCAGCAATAGAAGTGCATAAAAAATTAGGACCAGGATTCCTAGAATCAATATACCAACAAGCCTTGCTAATCCAATTAAAGAAAGATGGGCTGAAAGTTGAAACTCAGAAAGAAGTAAAGATACACTATAACGGTCAAGAGGTAGGAACACATCGACTTGATCTAGTTGTTAATAAAACAATAATTATTGAATTAAAAGCAGTGAAGGAATTTGATGGAAGTCATATAGCACAGGTAATCTCATATTTAAAAGCCACGGGATTGAAAATTGGGTTGTTATTAAATTTTGCGAAAGCGACTTTAGAAATAAAAAGAGTAGTAAATTAGGTTTTTTGTGTTTTCTTAATTTCGTGTTTTCGTGGTGATGAGGAGAATAGATGGATAAGAGAATTATTCAACTAAGAAAGATTATCAAAGAGAAAAGAATCCATACCCTCTTCCAGCCCATCCTTTCCCTTAAGGATCAGAATCTAATCGGCTATGAGGCCTTGAGTCGGGGGCCAGGGGGCACGGCACTGGAGAAACCGGATCTCCTCTTCAAGGCAGCCAATGCCAATAATATGACTTTAAAGTTAGAAGATCTCTGTCACAGGCAGGCCATCAAAAGCGCCCAAAGACTACCTAAGGGATTGAAGCTCTTCCTCAATATTGAGGCTCCGGTACTGAATAGCCGCCTATATCAGAAGGTAGACTATCTTAAAAATTCGACTTTAAGGCCAGTAGATATTGTTCTTGAAATCACGGAAAGAAGCGCCATAAAAAATATGAGGAGTTTCAGGAAAAATATGAGCCTTTTCCATAAAAAGGGTTTTCATTTTGCCCTGGATGACACCGGAACGGGCTATAATAGCATAAAGGTTCTTTGGGAATTGAAACCGGACTATCTCAAGTTGCCTACCTTTCTGGTGCGGGATATAAATCGGGATCCTCTGAAAGAAGAGTTTATCCAGGTTTTAGTGAACTTTGCCAAGAGGGCAAAGGTTAAGACAATTGCCGAGGCGGTAGAGAAAAAGGCAGAGCTTAAAGTCCTGCGCAGGCTGGGAGTAGATTATGCCCAGGGGTATCTCTTTGCTCGGCCCGGAAAGCCCTTTCCCAAACCCAGGAAAGTAAAACTATAAAGTTATTGGTAGTTGGGTTAGGGTAAAGTAGTGCCTGCCTGTCGGCAGACAGGGGTATGGTAGTTGGGTAAGGGTAAAGTAAAAAACACTAACTACCTAACCCAACAACCAAACCAACAACCTAACCTTAACCAAACAACTAAATTCTAAATTGTGAATTGCGATGGAAATCAGGGAAGAAATAAAAAAATCGATTGAGGATGCACTGAAGAAAATAAAAGTAAAAAAGTATCCAGAAATCCTTCTGGAGAGGCCGAAGGAGAGGGAACATGGAGACTTTTCTACCAATATCGCCTTCTCTCTAACTAAGGAGTTGAAGAAGCCACCCCAGGAGATTGCCAAGAGATTGGTAAAGCGCCTTGAGGTCTGTCCTAAGATAATTGAAAAGGTTGAAGAAGCCAAAGGATTCATCAATTTTTTTTTAACTGAAGAGTTGCTCTTTGAAAATTTAATCCAGATTCTAAAGAGAGAAAAAAATTATGGCAGAAGTGAGATAGGAAAGGGCGAAAGAATTCAGATTGAGATGGTGAGCGTCAATCCTACCGGCCCCCTGCATGTGGGCCATGGTCGGGGAGCAGCCTTTGCTGATACCTTAGCCAACATCCTGGAAGTCATGGGCTATCAGGTGGAGAGGGAGTACTATATAAATGATATCGGTACCCAGATGGAGAACCTGGGCAAGTCCTTGAGGGTCAGGTATCTAGAACTATTGGGTGAGAAAGTCCAATTTCCGGAGCATGGATACCAGGGTGAGTATCTGATTGAGATGGCACGCAGATTAAAGGATAGAGAGGGCGATAAGCATCGAAAGGAGAAGATAGAATTCTTCATCCAGTATGCCTCTTCAGATATTATAGAGGGAATAAGAAAGGACCTTAAAGACTTTGGAATAAGAATAGACACCTGGAAGAGAGAGTCGGACTTCCACAAAGAAGGAAAGGTTAAAGAGGTCCTCAAGAATCTGAAGAAGAAAGGTTATCTCTATGAGAGGGAAGGGGCCTTATGGTTCAGGTCTTCCCAGTTTGGGGATGAGAAGGATAGGGTGATAAAAAAGAAGGATGGGTCCCTCACCTATTTAGCATCAGATATTGCCTATCACGAAGATAAGTTTAAGAGAAATTTTGATCATCTTATAGATATTTGGGGTGCTGACCATCATGGGTATGTAGAGCGCATTCGGGCAGCGGTCTCTGCCCTGGGATATTCTAAGGAAACTCTGGACATCATCCTCTATCAACTGGTCAAGCTCTCCCGCTCCGGAAAACCAGTTGCCATGTCCACCAGGAGAGGAGAGTTTGTTACTCTAAGAGAGGTAATGGATGAGATAGGAAAGGACACCAGCCGCTTCTTCTTCTGTATGCGCGCATCTAATTCTCAACTGGACTTCGATTTAGAACTGGCCAAAAAGGAATCTCCAGAGAACCCGGTCTATTATGTGGAGTATGCCCATGCTCGAATCTCAAGTATCTTTAAAAAGGCGAAGGAAAAGAAAACCCCGAAGGACCCCGACAAGTCGGGGCCTACGGGGCAGGTAAAGAGAAAAAAAATCCAAGAGATAGATTTAAAGTTGCTCCATACTCCAGAAGAGAAAAGTATCCTAAGACTCTTACTTCTCTTTCCAGACGTTGTTGCTTCTTGCGCCCGGAGCTATCAGGTTCACAGTATCCCGAATTATCTCATGGAACTGGCCAGCGAGTTTCACAGTTTCTACAATAAGCATCGAGTGCTAAGTGAGGAGGAGAATCTTATCCAGGCGAGGCTTGCTCTGGTGGAGGGAGTACGAATCGTCTTATATAATGGATTGAAACTTCTTGGAATCGAAGCCCCCGAAAAAATGTGAAGGTGTTCTATAATCGATCATTCGGTTAGGGTTAAGGTTAGGTTGTTAGTTTGGTTGTTGCCTGCCTGTCGGCAGACAGGGGTTAGGTAGTTGGTCTTTAAACACCTAACCCTTACCTAACTACCAAACCCACTACCTTACCCTAACCCAACTACATAACCTGTAATTATTCAACTATAAGACTTCATCTTGCAGGAGGTCAGCATGAAAAATTTTTTATTTATTACTTTAGGCATCGTGATAATTGTTTCCTTGATCTTTCTCTTGGGCTATCTTGCGGGAAGGGGATATGATCTAAGAGAGGAGCCTATAGCTAAGAGAATAGAGAAGAAAGAAACGATTTCCAAACCTCCCGTTTCTCCATCTCCAAAGGTCGGGCTTCCCCCCGCCCCGTTAGAAAAGAATTTTCTAATGGGGTATACGGTTCAGGTTGCCTCCTCTCAAAGTGAAGAGAAGGCTTTAGCATTAGTCAATAGATTAAAGGCCAAAGAGTATCCCGCCTACATTGAGGAAGTGGAACTAAAGGGAAAAAAGTGGTTTCGAGTAAGAATAGGTTCTTTCCAGAATAGAGAGGATGCTTTGAAGTTGGTAGATATATTAAAAGAGAAAGAGGGCTTGAAGGAGGCCATAGTCTGGAAGAGGTAACCCCGACGAGGTTGGGGAGTTCACAGTTTACAGTTAACAGTTCGGAGTTTACAGTTCGCCTCTCGTCCTGAGGGGACTCGAGGTCCCCGAGGGAGAGTTCGGAGACAAAAACACCGAACACCGAACTCAAGGCCACCAGGGGTGGCCGTTACACCGAACTACAGCAAAGCTGTTCGCTAGTTACTGGTTACTTAAAATACAGATCAGGGATTGCGGTCCTTCATTTCATTCAGGATCGCCCAGTCCCGAGTGAAAACGAGGGGCGGAGGGAGTATGAGGAAGATTAATATAGGCCTAATTGGTTTCGGTACTGTAGGCAGTTCCGTAGTGAAGATATTAAAGGAGAAGAAGGATCTATTACAACGAAGACTGGGCGCTGAATTGGTCATCAAGAGAATTGTGGATAAGGATATCTCTACTCCCAGGGGAATAAAGATACCTCCCGGGATATTGACCAGGAGAATAGATGATGTCCTGAATGATCCAGGAATAGATATGGTCATTGAATTGATTGGTGATTCTTCTGTAGCAGAGAGAGTCATTCTGGGAGCAATCAAGAGGGGTAAGCCAGTAGTAACGGCGAATAAGGCCCTCTTGGCAAAGAAGGGAAGGGAAATCTTTAAGGAGGCAGAAAAGAAGGGAGTAGGAGTCTGTTTTGAAGCGAGTGTGGGGGGCGGTATCCCCGTCATTAAGGCCTTAAGGGAGGGCCTGGCGGCAAATAGGATTTCCTCCATCTTCGGCATCATCAATGGCACCGCGAATTACATTCTCTCTGGAATGAGCCACTATGGATCGAGCTTCAAGGAGGCCCTGAAGGATGCCCGGGCCAAGGGCTATGCTGAAAGGGACCCTTCTCTCGATGTGGAGGGGATAGACTCTGCCCATAAGTTGACCATTCTCTCTACTTTAGCCTTCGGGGGCTTTGTAGACTTAAAAGACATCCATACGGAAGGAATTACCCAGATTACTTCTCAGGATATCCAATATGCTAAGGAGTTCGGTTATACTATAAAACTACTGGCCATCGCTAAAGAGAGTGAAGGCTCTTTAGAGGTCAGGGTTCACCCCACTATGATTCCCCAGGAACATCTCTTAGCTGCGGTAGATGGCGCTTATAATGCCATCTATGTGAGAGGGGACCTTATAGGGAGGAGTATGTTCTATGGAAGGGGAGCCGGAGGATTTCCGGCAGCAAGCGCGGTTATCGCAGATATCATGGACCTGGTCAAATCAGAAGGTCAGTCCCTATCCCTTGATTTCGGCAAGAGACCCTTAAAGATTAAGGATATGGGTGAAATTAAAACGAGATATTACATCAGATTTACCACTGTTGATCGACCGGGTGTCTTAGCCTCCATTTCTGGGATCCTGGCAAGACATAAGATTTCCATTGCTAGCGTCATTCAGAAAGAGAGGAGAGAGAAAGGTAAAGTGCCCATCATCATGATGTCCCATGAGGCCAAAGAGTCCTCAGTCCAAAAAGCCCTAAGAGAGATTGATAGATTAAAAGTGGTAAGAGCTAAGTCCATGCTCATCCGAGTAGAAGGGGAGCTCTAAACTTCAAAGTAACCAGTAACCAGTTTACAGTAAAAAAGTAGAAGAGCATCAGAGAACCAGTATATCAAAAATCCGAAGCACGAAACCCAGCACCAGAGCAGAGCTCGGTGCTGGACCAGTCCCGCACCGAAATGAAGTTTCTGGTGCGGGGTCCGAAATCCGAAACAAATCCAAAATCCGAATGTTCTAAATCCAAAACTCTAATCTGTCTTAGACGGCTCAAACTAAGAAGTCTTTTGTTTTGGTCATTTGAATTTTGAATTTAGATATTGTTTAGTATTTCGATATTAGGATTTAGGGTTTGACTAGACTGGTTACTGTTCGTCCGCCTTCAAGGGGCGAGACCTCGCCTTCGGCGGGCTGGTTACTGTAAACTATTCCGAACTGATCACCGATTACGGAGAGTATTAATGAAGCAAGGCGTAATTGCCAGATATAGAAATTATCTACCAGTAACAGAGAAGACCCCGGTTATCACCTTAGATGAGGGGGATACTCCTTTAATTAAGGCTCAGAGTTTAAATAAATCTTTAGGATTAGAGGTCTATCTCAAGTATGAGGGGGTAAACCCCACCGGCTCCTTCAAGGATCGGGGGATGACGGTTGCTGTTTCTAAAGCAAAGGAAGAAGGGGCGAAAGCGGTGATGTGCGCCTCCACGGGAAATACCGCGGCCTCTGCCGCTTCCTATGCTTCTCGAGCAGGACTGGACTGTATCGTTTTAATTCCCAAGGGAGCCATCGCCTTAGGCAAGCTCGCCCAGGCCCTGATGCATGGGGCAAGGGTGATTGCTATAGAAGGAAACTTCGATCAGGCCCTGAAACTTGCCCGGGAGATAACAGAGAAATACCCCATAAAACTGGTTAATTCCATAAACCCTTATCGCATAGAAGGACAGAAGACAGCAGCCTTCGAGATCTGTGATGAGTTGGGGAGAGCGCCGGATTATCAGGTAATGCCGGTAGGGAACGCTGGGAATATCACTGCCTATTGGAAAGGGTATAAGGAATATAAAGAAAAGGGGAAGATTAAATCCCTTCCCAGGATGCTCGGCTTTCAAGCGGCTGGCGCTGCTCCCATTGTTGAGGGAAGGCTGATTGAAAAACCAGAGACCATTGCTACGGCGATAAGAATTGGTAACCCTGCTTCCTGGAAGAAGGCGGAGGAGGCCCGGGATGAGTCTGGGGGGCTGATCGATAAGGTAACAGATGAAGAAATTTTAGCAGCCTATAAGTTAATCGCTTCCCAAGAAGGGATATTTGTGGAGCCGGCTTCTGCGGCCTCAGTCGCTGGCTTAATAAAATTACATAAGCAAGGCTACTTTAACCAGGATCTAGGATCCAGAATCCAGGATCCAGTAGTGGTTTGCATTCTTACGGGCCATGGCTTGAAGGATCCGGATAGGGCCATTGCCCTGGCCAAGAAGCCAAAAGTCCTTCCCCCAACATTGGAAGCGGTAGTGAAGGAACTGGGCTATTAGATCAGGCGATCGGGTTATCGGGTTATCGGGTTATCGGGTGATCGGGTTATCGGGTTATCGGGTGATCGGGTTATCGGGTGATTGGGTTATCGGGTGATCGGGTTATCGGGAAGTTCCTGATATTCTGATATCCTGATTTCCTGTTTCCCTGATATCCGGATTCCCTGATATCCTGATACTTTTAAGGTGTTTATTATGGTGAAAGTAAGAGTGCCGGCGACTACGGCAAATTTAGGGCCGGGTTATGATATCTTAGGTCTGGCTCTAAAACTATATAATACTGTGGAGATAGAGAAGGCAGATAAACTCTCTATCGAGATTGAAGGAGAAGGAGCGGATTCTCTACCTAAGGATAAGTCCAATATTGCCTACCAGGCCGCCCAGGAAGTCTTTAAAACCGTAAACGGTAAACCGTTAACCGTAAACCTGAAACTTATCAATAACATTCCCTTAGCTCGGGGGTTGGGTTCTTCAGCAGCAGCGCGCATTGGGGCTTTGGTTGCTACCAATAGATTAATGGGAGACAAGCTCTCCCAAGACGAGATTCTTAAGATAGCGGCAGGATTGGAAGGCCATCCGGATAACGTAGTTCCTGCTTTAATGGGAGGATTGACGATTGCTGCTTTAAAAGATAATGAAGTTAGGTTTTTAAAATATTCCAAGGTACGAAGTGATTTAAAGGTAGTAGTTGCCATTCCGGATTTCAAAATTTCAACTATTGAGGCACGTAAGGTTTTGCCAAAAAAGGTTAGTCTGGTAGATTACGTGAGTTCTGGGAGTAATATTCTTTTCACGACCGCAATTCTGACTAGGGAAGGTAATCCAGAGTTGTTGCCAGAATTATTAAGCGAAAGTATGCAAGACCGAGTCCATCAACCTTATCGCAAAAAACTTATTCCGGGGATGGAGGATGTTTTTCAGGCAGCCAGGATGGCAGGCGCTCAAGGTGTGGCTTTAAGTGGTTCCGGCTCCACCATCGCCGCCTTTTCCATTGGAAATAATGAAGAAAAGAATAAAGAAATAGGTCAGGCTATGGTCGCTGCCTTCCAAAAAGCAGGTCACAAGAGTTATTATAGGATATTGGATATTGATCGAGAAGGTGCGGTATGCCTCTAATTGTTCAGAAGTATGGAGGATCCTCAGTTGCAGACGCTAAAAAGATTAAGAGTGTAGCCAGGAGGGTCAAGAGGACCGCGAAAAAGGGGAATAAGGTAGTGGTGGTTGTCTCCGCCCCAGGTGATACCACAGACCGCCTCCTCTCCTCTGCCTATGAGATAACTGCCCATCCTTCAGAAAGGGAAGTGGATATGCTTCTATCTACGGGAGAGCAGATTTCTATCTCTCTATTAACTATGGCTCTCCATTCTTTGGGCTGTCCGGCAATCTCCTTCACCGGCTCCCAGGCTAGGATCCTCACCGATACCGCCTACACTAAGGCCAGGATCCTCTCCGTAGATGCCGAAAGAATCAAGGATGAATTAAGGAAAGGAAAGGTAGTTGTTGTTGCTGGCTTTCAGGGAATAAGTCAGGAGGAGGATATCACTACCTTAGGTCGGGGAGGAAGCGATACCACGGCCGTCGCTCTGGCCGCCAGCCTGAAAGCTGCTTCTTGTGAGATATATACCGATGTGGAGGGAATCTATACCGCAGATCCCAGGGTGGTTCCCTCTGCTAAGAGACTAAAGAAGATTTCTTATGATGCGATGCTGGAACTTTCATCCCTGGGAGCAAAGGTAATGCAACTACGGAGCGTAGAATTGGCCAAGAGATATAATGTGAGATTACATATTCGTTCAAGTTTTTCTAATAAGGAGGGGACCATGATTACTGAAAAGGGCCTGGAGGGCCTGGAGGCCCCGGAGGTCAGCGGAGTCACCTATGATAGGGATCAGGCAAAGATTACCATCCAGAGTGTTCCCGATAGGCCAGGGATCGCCTCTACTATCTTCAGTGAGATAGCAGAGAGGAATATCAATGTCGATATGATCATCCAATCCGCCAGCCTCAAAGGTCTAACAGATGTCTCCTTTACCATAGCAGAGGTTGATCTACAGAAGGCCCTTCCCGCCATTAAGGAAGTAGCAAAAAGGATAAAAGCCAAGGGAGTGGCGGCGAGCAAGGGAGTGGCCAAGGTCTCTATTGTGGGAGTGGGAATGAGGTCTCATCCCGGAGTGGCCGCCAGGATGTTCTCCTGCTTAGCAAAAGAGAGAATAAATATTGGGATGATTTCAACCTCTGAGATAAAGATTTCTTGCGCTATTGAAGAAAAAGATGTCCAGAAAGCAGTAAAATCATTACATAGAGAATTCGGTTTAGGACAGAAATGAAGTGTTAATATCGGTTAAAAATGGTTAAAATCGGTTAATACCGGTTACTTTTTTGCAACTGTTATTAACCGTTATTAACTAATATTAACTGCTATTAACCGGTAGGAAGGAGTGGTTACCATGGTGAAAGTAAAGATCTACGATACCACATTGAGGGATGGCGCCCAGGCAGAGGGGATCTCCTTCTCCTTAGAGGATAAGGTAAGGATTGCTCAAAAGTTAGATGAACTTGGTATCCATTACATTGAGGGAGGTTGGCCGGGTTCCAATCCTAAGGACATAAAGTTCTTCCAGAGGATGAAAAGAATAAAACTGAAGAATGCTAAACTTACTGCTTTCGGCTCTACCAGAAGGGCGAAATATCCTGCAGAGAAGGATCCCAATATCAGAGCCCTCTTAGAATCGGGAACAGAGGTAGTCTGTATCTTTGGCAAATCCTGGGACCTCCATGTAAAGGTTGCCCTGGGGATTTCTTTAGAAGAGAACCTCGAGCTAATTAAAGATTCTGTCTCGTATCTGAAGAAAAAGAAGAAGGAAGTAATCTACGATGCCGAGCACTTCTTCGATGGTTATAAGGATGATCCTTCCTATGCTCTTAAAACCTTGGAAGCGGCCCAAAGAGCAAGAGCGGACTCCATTGTCTTATGTGATACCAACGGGGGAACCCTTCCTTTTGAACTATCAAAGATCATGCGTGAGGTAAGAAAGAAGATTAAAGTTCCTCTCGGCATCCATGCCCATAATGACTCAGGGGTCGCAGTGGCCAATACCTTAGCAGCGGTAGAGGAGGGTGCGCTTCAGGTTCAGGGGACAATAAATGGTTTGGGGGAGAGGTGCGGGAATGTAAACCTCTGTTCCGTGATACCCAACCTCCAACTAAAGATGGGAATTGACTGTATCAAGAAGAAGCAGCTGGCAGGGCTGACCGAAGTCTCAAGGTATGTTGCAGAACTGGCCAATCTATCCCATGATGAGAGGCAGCCCTTTGTAGGAAACTCTGCTTTCGCCCATAAAGGGGGGATACATGTGAGCGCGGTGAAGAAGGACCCCAGGACCTATGAGCATATTCAACCAGAATTAGTGGGGATACATAGAAGGATATTGGTCAGTGAATTAGCAGGAAGGGGCAACATTCTCTATAAAGCAAAGGAGTATGGCTTGGATCTGGAGAAGAAGACCCCTCAGACAGTGAAGGTCCTGGAGAACCTAAAGAGACTTGAAGATGAAGGCTATCAGTTTGAGGGAGCGGAGGGCTCCTTTGAACTCCTGATGAAGAAAGCCCTGGGAAAATATAGAAGCCTCTTTGACTTAGAAGGTTTCCGGGTTACGGTGGAGAAGAGAAAGGACGGAACTTTAAATTGCGAGGCAACCATAAAGGTGAAGGTGGAAGGGATTGAAGAGCATACCGCAGCAGAGGGGAGCGGCCCGATAAATGCTTTAGATAACGCCTTGAGAAAGGCGCTGGAGGGGTTTTATCCTTCTCTAAAGAGTGTTCGTCTTACGGACTATAAGGTGAGGGTTCTGGATGTTAAGGCCGGGACCGCTGCTCCAGTGAGGGTGCTTGTGGAGGCCAGAGATAAAAAGGAGAGATGGGGAACGGTAGGGGTCTCTACCAATATCATTGAAGCCTCCTGGCAGGCCCTGGTCGATAGCCTGGAATATAAGCTCCTCAAGAAACACAGAAAGTAAGTTTCGTCAAATCCTAAATTCTAAGATCGAAATTCTAAATTCAAATAGGAAAAGTATATCAGGGTATCAGCGAATCAGTGGGTAGGTTATCAGAGTACCAGAATATCAGGTTTTAACAGCTTTTTCCTGATATCCTGATGTACTGATATCCTTCCTACTGGTAATCTGATATTCTTCTATAGGTGACTACATGCCCCAGGGGACGCTACTTTTAATTTCGAAGACCATCCTGCCCATCTTTACTATTGTAGGGATGGGTTTTTTATTCTCTCGGATCACCAAACTAAAACTCGATCCCTTAATCGATATCATCATCTACATTACCTCTCCCTGTCTGGTCTTCACCTCCCTGATAAATGAGGAGTTCGTAGCAAGGGAGTTTGCAAGTATTGCCTCTGGGGCCTTCTTTGTCATGTTGTGTGGGGGTTTTCTTATCTTCCTCTTTTCCAAGATAAGAAGGTTCGACCCCCGCCCCTTCTATCTTCCCGTTATGTTCCCCAATACCGGGAATATGGGCCTCCCCGTCTCCCTCTTCGCCCTGGGAACTATGGGCCTCTCTAAAGGAATAATCTATCATGTTGCTTCCTGTCTTCTTTTTTACTCTTTAGGAGTATATCTTTTAAGTAAGAAATCGGGCATAAAGACTACTCTCAAGATACCAGTCGTTTATGCGGCGATTATTGGTATTATCCTGAGTATCTACCGTCAACCTTTAATCCAGTTCCTGAACACTCATCCTTTCTTCTTCGAATTCCTAAGGATGGGAAAAAAGACCATTGAGATGGTTGCTTGGCCCACCATCCCTTTAATGCTCTTAATGCTTGGCGATAGGCTCTCCCATACTAAGGTCACTTCCTTCAGGCTTCCCCTTATCTGTGCTTTAGCGAGAATAGTCATGGGCCTCTCATTAGCCCTCATCTTCGTAAACCTCTTCAAGATAACTGGCCTGAATAGAGCGATCATCATTCTGATTTCTTCTCTCTCCTCGCCCATTGCCAGCTTCATGTTCGCCCAGAAGTTTGATGCTCGACCAGAATTAGCAGCCTCCACCATTCTAATTTCCACCCTACTCATGATCATTACCATACCTTTAGTATTGGCCTTTTTATGTTAAGATATCGGAACTTCAATAGTTACACGGATGGGCACCCCATACCACTCCGACTTAAAGTCGGAGGCTACGGGGCAGGCAGATTAAATCAGTGCTAATCCGTGTCTTTTAATCCGTGCTAATCTGTGAAAATTGCCGAACGAAGTGAGGCATATTTTAGAGGAAATAATGGCCGTACCGACTAAATATCAACCAAAAAAAGTAGAAGAGAAATGGTATAGATACTGGATGAATCAGGGCTATTTCCATGCTGAAGTAGATAGAAAGAGAAAGCCCTTTACTGTAGTTATTCCTCCGCCCAATATTACCGGCTCCTTACATATGGGCCATGCCCTAAATAGTACTCTGCAAGATATTTTGGTGAGATATAAGAGGATGAAGAACTACAATGCCTGCTGGATCCCGGGAACCGACCATGCGGGAATTGCTACCCAGAACGTGGTGGAGAAGGAACTATTGAAAGAGGGAAAGAGCAGGTTTGATTTAGGAAGAGAAAGGTTTATAAAAAAGGTCTGGGAGTGGAAAGAGAAGTATGGGGATAGAATTATCGAGCAATTGAAGAGGTTGGGATGCTCTTGTGATTGGGAGAGATTGAGGTTTACCATGGATAAAGGATGCTCTGAAGCAGTGACTGAGACCTTTGTCAAATTATATGAGAAGGATCTGATCTACCGGGATGAATACATCATAAACTGGTGCCCCAGATGCCAGACTGCCTTATCCGATATTGAGGTGGAGCATGAGGACGAAAAAAGCTACCTCTACTACATAAAATATCCCTTTAAGACAGGGGGACAGTTAGAAAGTGGGAAAGTGAGAAAGTGGGAAAGTGAGAAAGGGAAATACCGATCACTCCGCCCCAGAGGGGCGAGACCTCGCCTCTGGCGGGCGATCACCGATCACCGATCACCTGATTTTATTACCGTGGCTACGACCAGACCAGAGACCATGCTCGGCGATACTGCGGTGGCAGTCAATCCCAAGGATAAGAGGTTCAAGGGGTTGATAGACAAGACCCTCATTCTTCCCATTATGAATAGGGAGATACCCCTGATCGCTGATGATTATGTTGACCCAGAATTTGGTACCGGGGCGGTAAAGATTACTCCGGCCCATGACCCCAATGACTTCGAGATAGGAAGAAAGCATAAACTTCCCGAGGTAAGGGTCATAGACACTTCCGGGAAGATGACCAAGGAGGCCGGGAAGTATGAGGGATGGGATAGATACGAATGTAGGAAGAGGCTTCTTGAAGATTTAGAGAAAAAAGGCTATCTGGAGAAGAAAGAGGATTATTCTGTTCCTGTGGGAAGGTGTTATAGATGCTCTACTCCCATTGAGCCCCTGATCTCTCTTCAATGGTTCCTGAAAGTTAAGAAATTGGCAAAGCCGGCCATCGAGGTAGTAAAGAAAGGAAGAATAGAATATATCCCCAAAAGGTGGGAGAAAGTCTATCTGGATTGGATGGAGGGCTTGAAGGACTGGTGCCTTTCTCGGCAGATATGGTGGGGACACCGAATTCCCGTCTACTATTGTAAGAAACAGCAAGATCCTCGATCCTCGATCCTTGATCCTGGAAAAAACAAGCATCCAGCATCCAGCATCAAGCATCAAGAAGGTTGTCCTCCTATTGTGGCGAGAAAGAGGCCTGATAAATGTCCCAGATGTGGGAATAAAAACTTAATTCAGGATCCGGATGTCTTAGATACTTGGTTCTCCAGTGCTCTC
>JAHIPW010000016.1 GCA_018903055.1 bacterium | reverse complement strand
TTCAGGCATCAAGGGCTTCCGGAATGTCTATGGGAAATTGGAGGTTGAGTTTAAGAATGATGCCCAGGCCACCAGGATCTTAGAGCTGGTCCGCTATGCCAATGTTCATACCCAGAAGCCCTTAACCGATGGGGAACTGCGCTTCATCGCTCAATATCCAGAACAGGCTAAGAAGATCATGACCGTCTCTCCCTGAGTTAGACCTACCTGCCTGTCGCGGCAGACAGGTCCAAAAACCAGATATAATTAGTCCTGCCTGTCCCGTCCCCGGGACGGCAGACAGGCCCCAGAACCGTTTGGTCTCTGCGGTTTTTTTGCTTTTTTGGCCCTGGTATGCTATACTTAACCTAACTTTGCAGATTCGCCGTTTATCATTAATAAAAGTTTGTCGTTGTTGATGCTCGTAACGATGCTCGGTATAGAGGCTCGATACTCGATTCCCTTCCATTGCTTTAGCACAATCCAGTTTCGAGCTTCCAGATTCAAGCCTCGATACGAGTTTCGAAAACGTTAAACCCCGTTAGACTCTCGAATATCGTTCTGTAATTTTTCTAATAGTTTTGATACCGACTCCAAATGGATTATTTATTCTTACATGTTGGTAGATTAGAGTCTAAACGGGGTAAACCAGCTTCTATACCTTTAGCAAAAGACGGAAAATGCAAAAGTCCAGTAATTAAAAAAGGTTTAAAAAGATGGAGATAAAGACCGATTTCTTGGTCATAGGAAGTGGCCTGGCAGGCTTGAGCTTTGCCCTGAAGGTCGCTCCTTATGGCAGGGTGGCCCTGGTTACTAAGCGGGATCTCCTTGAGAGCAATACCTCTCATGCTCAAGGCGGGATTGCCGCGGTATTCAGTAAAGAGGACTCCTATGACCTTCATATCCAGGATACCTTAAGGTGCGGGTGTGGCCTCTGTCGTAAGGAGACAGTGGAGTTAGTGGTAAAAAACGGGCCGGCGAGGGTGAGGGAACTGGCTAAGTGGGGGGTTGATTTTAGTCTGAGTGAAGAGAATAAAAATGAGTTCGATCTTGGCCTGGAGGGTGGTCATTCCCGAAGGCGAATACTCCATATCGCGGACATTACAGGCAAAGAGATCGTTACCCATCTCGCGGAAGCGGTAAAGAAGAAAAAGAATATCGCCATATATGAAGAATTTATTGCTCTTAACCTTATCCTGAATCCCGAGAAGAAGCGAGGGAGATGCTGGGGCGCCTATGTGCTCGATAAGAAGAAGGGGGTCATTCACACCTTCCTGGCCCGGATTGTAGTATTAGCTACCGGTGGCTCAGGCAAGGTATATCTCTATACCTCTAATTCTGATGTGGCTACTGGGGACGGGATAGCCATGGCCTACCAGGCTGGAGCCAAGATTACCCATATGGAATTCATGCAGTTTCATCCTACCTGCCTCTACCATCTCCAGGCTAAATCCTTCTTAATCTCTGAAGCGCTACGGGGAGAAGGAGGGATTCTTCGTCTGAGTAATGGCACGGCCTTTATGAAGAAATATCATCCTCTAAGAGAACTGGCACCTCGGGATATTGTTGCCCGGGCCATTGATCAGGAGATGAAAGAGCGCGGAGAGGACAGTGTCTTCTTAGACATCACTCATCGAAAGCCATCTTTCATAAAAAGAAGGTTTCCCAACATCTACCAGAGATGTCTTTCTCTTGGGATAGATATAACTAAAGAATCCATTCCCGTAGTTCCCGCTGCCCACTATCTCTGCGGAGGGGTGGTCACCGATCGCTATGGGAGAACGAATATCAAGAGACTCTATGCTATTGGAGAGGTGGCCTGTACTGGTTTACATGGGGCAAATCGACTAGCTTCTAATTCACTCCTGGAGGATTTGGTCTTTGCCCACCAGGCAGCAGAGAAGGCGAAAGAAGAGATAAAGAGAAAGGAACTCTTCCCCACTATTTCCCCCTGGGATATTGGTGGTGCCGTAGATAGTGAAGAAGCGGTGATTGTAGCCCATAATTGGGATGAAGTTCGCCATTTAATGTGGAACTATGTGGGCATTGTTCGTTCTAATAAGCGTCTGGAACGAGCCCGGCGAAGGATTAGACTCATCCAGAAAGAGATTCGGCAGTACTACTGGAATTTTATTATTACCAGCGATTTAGTCGAACTGCGTAATATTGCTCTGGTAGCGGGATTCATTATCGATGCTGCCCTCCGCCGCCGGGAAAGCCGGGGCCTCCACTACAACCTCGACTATCCCCCGGCTAAAAAAACGGGCTGCGGAGGCTGAGATACATAGGTAACACTTGTGGTATGATTAAGAGTGACACTAAATTACCATAAGGAGTTACCGAAATGAGTAAGTCTCTTAGTTTCTATTACTTTAAGACCAAGCCCATTATCTTGCCCAGTAAATATGATTTATGGAGAGGAGTAACGGATTCCCTGGGCTTCAAGACCCATGAGAGATTGAGAGTAGAATGGATGATCTTCTACTTCACCATAGCCAAAGAGAATGCTACCCTAACCTCTCGTCACTTTAATATCTCAAGAAAGACCTTCCATAAGTGGCTCAAACGCTTTAAGGATAGTAGATACGATGTTAATGACTTAGCCGACCAATCCAAGGCTCCCTACCATAGAAGAAACTGGGAGATAACCCTCATTCAGGAAGAGAGGATAAAGCGCTTAAGAAAGAAGTACCCTTACTACGGCAAGAAGAAGCTAAAAGTTCTCTACCAGAGAGAATATGGTGAGGAAATCTCCACCTGGAAGATTGAAAGGGTGATTAGAAGACATAAGCTCTATCCCGACCGGAAGAAGGCAGAGAAGACCGCTAGGAAGCGGGTCAGGGCAAGAAAACATCCTAAGAAGAGGATCACCCAGTTGACCAAGGATAAAAGGCCCTACTTCCTGCTTCAACTGGATACCATCGTTATCTACTGGAACAATCTCAAAAGATACATCTTAACTGCTGTGGATCATACCACCAAGTTAGGTTATGCCCGGATGTACAAGAACAAAAGTTCCCGGGTAGCTACGGACTTCCTCTACCGCCTTAAGTATCTTATTGGCCAACCCATCAAGAACCTACAGACAGATAATGGTTCTGAGTTTGCTTTAGAGTTTGAGAAAGCCACCACCAAATTAGGCATCCAAAGGTACTTCTCAAGGGTGAAAACCCCCAAGGATAACCCGGAAGCAGAAAGATTTAACCAGACCTTGGAGTATGAGTGGCTCTATAACTCCAACCTCACCTTAGATCCTGCGGAGCTCAATCCCCGGCTAACTAAATGGCTCATAGAGTATAATTTTAATCGTCCCCATCAATCCCTTGATTATTTAACTCCAATTGAGTATACTGAAAAGGAACTTATCAGAATTCGTGGTCCATCTAAAGTGTTACCTATGTGGTCAGCCAGCACA
>JAHIPW010000139.1 GCA_018903055.1 bacterium | reverse complement strand
CTTAGAGATAAAGCCTTATAAGCCAGGAAAACCGATAGAGGAAGTGAAGAGGGAACTGGGCCTGAAGAGGATTATCAAACTGGCCTCAAATGAGAATACCCTGGGTCCCTCTTCCCGAACCATAAAAGCCCTGAGAGATTACTTGCCTAAGATATATCTCTATCCTGAAGACTCCTGTTTCTATCTAAAAAGAGAATTGGCCAAGAAATTAAAAGTGAAACGAGAGAATCTTATCATGGGCAATGGCTCGGATGAGATTATGGAACTGATTCCCAAGACTTTCCTAAACCCTGGGGAGGGAGTAATCTATGGCCATCCCTCTTTCCTTATTTATGAGATAGTAACTAAGATCATGGGTGGAAAACCAGTTCCTGTTCCCCTTAAAGATTATACCTATGACCTGGAGGGAATACTAAAAGCCATTACCAAAAAGACAAAGATCATCTTCATCTGCAACCCAAACAATCCCACAGGAACCATGGTTAACGAGGAAGAAATCAAAGCATTTTTAAAAAGAGTGTCTAAGAGAATTATTGTGGTTCTCGATGAGGCCTACAAAGACTATGTAGAAAGAAGAGACTTTCCTAATAGCATCGGGTTATTGAAAGAGTATAAAAATATCATCATCCTGCGAACCTTTGCTAAGATCTATGGCCTGGCGGGTCTGAGGATTGGCTATGGCATTGCCCGAGAAGAGGTAATCGACCTCCTCTCTAAAGTACGCCTCCCCTTCAATGTCAATTCCCTTGCCCAGGCAGCTGCCTTGGCAAGCCTGAAGGATAAAGAACAGGTGAAGAAGACAAGAAGGATGAATCGCGAGGGAAAGAGATTTTTCTATAATGCTTTTAAAAGTCTGGGTTTGGAATACGTTCCTACTCAGACCAACTTCATTCTCATAAATCTAAACCCCGCCCCTCGCAGAGGAGCGAGGGTAAGCCCCGCCTGTAGCGAGACAAGAAGGAGTGGAGAGAAAATTTGTCGAGAGTTGTTGCTAAAAGGAATTATTATAAGGGAGATGAGTGCCTGGGGGCTGAATAATTACATAAGGGTGACCATGGGAAGGGAAGAAGAGAACAAGAAATTCATCCAAGCCTTAAAGAAAATATTGAGGAGGTAGGGAGATGATTATTGTTTTAAAGCGGGGAGCAACCAAGGAGCAGATAAATCATATTCTGAAAAAAATTGAGTCCCTGGGGTTAAGACACATGGTCTCTAAGGGTGTGGAGCGGACGATTATTGGCGTTATTGGCGAGGAGGATATCTTAAGGGTTCAACCTTTAGAAGTTTATCCTGGGGTAGAAAAAGTAATGCCCGTTTTAGCACCCTATAAACTTGTTTCCCGTGAGTTTAAACAAGAGGATAGTGTGATTGATATTAAGGGGATTAAGATCGGAGGAAAGAAAATTGTGGTTATCGCTGGACCTTGCGCTGTGGAAGAGAAAGAACTCCTCATCTCCATCGCTAAGAAAGTAAAGGCGGCGGGAGCAACGATCTTACGGGGTGGAGCCTTCAAGCCCCGCACCTCCCCTTACTCCTTTCAGGGGCTGGGAAAAGAGGGATTAGAATACTTGAAAGCGGCAAAAGAGGAGACCGGCCTGGCCATTCTCACTGAGGTCATGGATACCCGGGATGTAGAACTGGTAGCAGAATATGCCGACATCATCCAGATCGGGGCAAGGAATATGCAGAACTTCAACCTCTTAAAGGAGGTGGGGAAGTGCCAGAAGCCCGTCCTTCTGAAGAGGGGGCTGGCAGCTACTTTGACCGAGCTCTTCATGAGCGCCGAATACATTCTATCCAGTGGGAATGAGGAAGTAATTTTATGTGAGCGAGGAATAAGGACCTTTGAGGATGCCACCAGGAATACAGTAGATATCAGTGCCATCGGTTTAGTGGAGGAATTGAGCCACTTACCTATTATCGTCGATCCCTCTCATGCCACGGGAAGGAGATCCCTCATCGCTCCTATATCAAAGGCTGCAGTAGCGGCGGGAGCAGATGGCTTGCTCATCGAGGTCCATACCCATCCTGAGGAGGCTCTCTCTGATGGTGCTCAGAGCCTGTTGCCTAAGGATTTTGAAAGACTAATGAAGGAACTGGGAAGAATAGCAGAGGCTGTAGGAAGAAGCATCTAAAGAATTAAGTAACCAAAACATATGGAAAATGACGAAGCCCGAAACCAGAATGACGAATAAATGTCTAATGACAAAATGGTTAAATTTGGACATTGGAAATTGGGTCATTTTTTCGGATTTCGGACTTTGAGAATTAAATCATTTTTCAGAAGATACTTTTTCATCATTTGATAATTGGAATTTGAAGAAGAGAGGAAAGTTGATATGCCTCAACAAATAAATCAGGTGGCTATTATTGGGGTGGGCCTCATCGGTGGTTCTTTGGGTTTGGCACTCAAAGAGAAAAAGATTGCCAAAAGAATAATTGGCGTAGGAAGGAGAGAAGAATCTCTAAAGGTTGCCCGGGAGAGAAGAGAAGTGGATGAGATAACTACTGATCTAACCTCTGGTGTGAAGGATGCTGACCTGGTAGTAATTGCCACCCCTCTTGAACTCACGATAGAGACTTTTAGGAAGATCCTTCCCCATCTGAAGAAGGGATGTGTGGTAACTGATGTGGGGAGTGTGAAAGGACCTATTCTTAAGAGAATAGATCACCCTTTCTTCATCGGTGGTCATCCCTTAGCAGGAAGCGAGAAGAGGGGGCCTCAAGCAGCGAGAGCCGATCTCTTTAAAGAGGCTACGGTTGTCTTAACCCCGGTAAAGAAAACGGATAAGAAGGCACTTGCCTTAGTAAAGAGTATGTGGCAGGATCTGGGAGCCAAAGTTCTCTTCCTGGATTGTGCAATACACGATAGACTGGTAGCCTTTACCAGCCACCTCCCCCATATCTTAGCTGCCTCTCTCACCAATCTCATTGGGGAATTAGCGCAAGAAGAGGAGAGGGTCCTCTCTCTTATGGGGGAAGGTTTCCGGGATACCACGCGCATTGCCGCCAGTCCCCCCAGTATGTGGAAGGAGATCTCTTTCGCCAATAGAGAGGAGATCTCTAAAGCAATCAAGAGGTTCAAGGAGATCCTCTCTGAAATGGAAGAGGCCCTCTCCAAAGAGGAGGGAGATAATCTCCTCCATAAGTTTGAGAAAGCAAAAGAGACAAGAGATAAATTGTGAGCGAAATCAGGGTTAGGCCCATTAGACATTTAAGGGGTGAGATCACCCTCCCGGGAGATAAGTCCATCTCCCACCGGGCCATCATGCTCGCTTCTTTAGCAAGGGGAAGAACTTTGGTCTCCGGGATCTCAAAGGGAGAGGATGTTCTGAAGACCGTTTCTGCCTTTCAGTCTATGGGGATTGAGATAAAGGGAGCGGGAAGCGATTCTCTCACCATTCAGGGAAAGGGATTAAGGGGTTTATCCCAACCAGGAGAGATTATAGACTGCGGGAACTCAGGCACTACTATACGCCTCCTCTCCGGTATTTTAGCGGCACAGGACTTTAGCTCCACTATTACCGGGGACGAATCCTTGAGGACGAGGCCCATGGATCGGGTAGTCGAGCCCCTGGAAAGAATGGGAGCAAAGATAGAAGGGAGATTTGCTCCTCTCAAGATAGAGGGAAAAAGGTTAAAGGCTATTTCCTACCGAACACCCGTCCCCAGCGCCCAAGTAAAATCGGCCATTCTTTTGGCTGGTCTCTATGCTCAAGGGAAGACGGAGGTCACAGAGCCCGCAAGATCGAGAGATCATACAGAGAGGATGCTTAAGTACCTGGAAGCGGATATAGAGGTCAGGGATTTAACAGTAAGTATAGCGGGAGGAAAGGAATTGGTCGCCAAACCGATTAGTATCCCTGGGGATATCTCAAGCGCCTCCTTCTTCATGGTGGGCGCTATTCTTTTGTCTGGCTCTCATGTTAAACTCTCTGGAGTAGGTCTCAATCCTGCACGTACGGGAGTAATCGATATCTTGAAGAGAATGGGGGCGGAGATAGAGATAGAGAATCTGAGAGAAAAGAATAATGAACCCCTGGGGGATGTGGTAGTCAGAGGAAGTAGATTAAAGGGGATAACCATCGGTGGGGAGATAATTCCCAGGGTCATCGATGAGCTTCCCATTCTGGCCCTTGCTGCCACAAAGGCAGAAGGGAAGACAACAATAAAGGGTGCCCGAGAGTTGAGAGTAAAGGAAACAGACAGAATCAGGGCTTTGGCAACCAATCTTTCGAGAATGGGAGCAAAGGTTGAAGAAAAAGAGGATGGTTTAGTTATCCAGGGACCGACTGAATTAAAGGGGAAAAAGTTAGATAGCTTCACTGACCATCGGATGGCCATGGCCTTAGTCATTGCTGGATTGATGGCTCAAGGAGAAACAGTGGTCTCTGATACCGATTGCATTAAGACCTCCTTTCCGGAATTTGAAAAAACCCTGGAGAAGTTAAAGGTGGCAGGGTAATGGGTTATGGTTAGGATTGCGATGGGAAAATTAAATATTAAAAATCAAATATTAAAATTACATATTAAATATCAAAACCAATGTAATCGCCAAGAATACTTGTATTGCATAGAAATTTTATAAGCTTTAGTACTAAGTTATATAATCTTTTCTCAGACTCCTTTTTAAATTTTGATTTGTCATTTTAATTTTTACATTTTAATTTTTAATATAGCAATGGGGAGGTAAATGGCTCGTAAATTAACTATAGCTATCGATGGCCCGGCAGGTGCCGGAAAGAGTACCTTGGCAAAATTAGTAGCCAAGAGATTGGGTTACTCCTATTTAGAGAGTGGTCTCCTCTATCGCACCCTCACCTATGAGGCGCTTCGGAAGGGAATTGACTTTAAAAATGAGGAGACCCTGATAGGATTGGCCTCTGAATTAAAGATAGCGATTAAAGAATTAGACGGGGAATGGCACATCTTTCTAAAGGGCGAGGATATTTCAGGGAAGATAAAAACTCCTGAAATAGATGAGAAAGTAGCTCAAATAGGGAAGATAACGGGTGTCCGGAAAGAATTTCTCAAGTTTCAGAGAAGAATGGCGAGGAAGGGGAGGGTTGTGGTAGAAGGAAGGGACATCGGAACCGTAGTCCTTCCTGAAGCAGATAAGAAGTTCTACATAGACGCCTCTTTAGAGGAAAGGACAAAGAGAAAGTGTAAGGAATTTCAAGAGAAAGGCTACCGGGCTGTTTTCTCTAAAGTCTT
>JAHIPW010000138.1 GCA_018903055.1 bacterium | reverse complement strand
TTTGAAAAGGAAAGGAGGTGAGAAATTTGAAAGGAACAATAAAGAAGGTTGTTCAGCAGCGAGGTTTCGGTTTCATCACCGTAGAAAATGGAAAGGACGTTTTCTTCCATCGCTCCAGCGCAGCAGATTTTGATTCTTTGGCAGAGGGCGACAGCGTGGAGTTTGACGTAGAGGACAGTCCTAAAGGCGAACGAGCAGCGAATGTAAAGAAGGTCTAAAGCCCCGCACCTTTCTATTGCGAGCAAAGCGAGAAAGAGGCTTCCAGTGGCGCCAGCCACGAAGACTCATTTTAAGGTATCGGAACTTCAATAAGCAAAACAAGGTTCTGACGAAGTCAGGTTCTTATTGTGAGGAGGTGCTTTACGACAAAAAGGTGCGGGTTAAACTTTTTGAAGTCGCTCCCGTAAAATGGCACAAGATTTAGGTTACAAGTCACAGAGCAGGAAGAATTCTAATAATCTCTTGGCATATCCTATGGTAAGCATTCGCTCGAATGCGAAAGTGCTTTTATTGTAGATAGAGATAGGCTAATTCGTACGTCATGCCAGAGGCAGATCTCCGCCAAACTAACGGCGGACAGGCGCCTTTTGAACTAGAGGCTCATCCGCCTCAGGCGGAGGCGGAAATTAGCCACTATTAAACAGAGGACAGTGGATGGAAGAAGAGGGGCATTGTTTTTCTGATCGCTATTACCACTTACGGGATGAAGCACTACTGGTAAGGGAAAAGACACCGGAGAGGGTTTCAGAGAGGCTGGTGAGGTGCATCTGGCTGGATCAGTTAATTAAGAAGAATAGGCTCAAGACATTAGATGGTCGAAGAATAAAGGTTATCTCACCTGGATGGTGGAATACTGGGGAAGGAGCCGACTTTCGCCAAGCAGAGATAGAAATAGAAGGGAAACGATTGAAGGGTGAGATCGAAGCCCACGTCTATACCTCAGACTGGAAAGGCCATGGTCATCACAGGGATCCTCGCTATGGTAAAGTAATTCTCCATATCGCCCTCTGGGATAATAGAAACAAAAAGTTTATTAGAGATATAAAGGATAGAGTGATACCCCAGCTAATCCTCTCTCCTTATCTCTCTAATGACTTAGAGATACTTAAAGAAAGCATCAGCCCAGAGAAGTATCCCTTGGCCAGCAGCGCTGATTTTGGCCCCTGCTATCCAGAGATCAAGGAGGCAGATCCAGGGAAGATAACCCAATTCCTCAACTTAGCGGGAGATGCCCGTATTTTAGAGAAGGCAGAATACTTTAGAAGAAGGGCAGATAGGGTCGGCTGGGAAGAGTCCCTCTATGGAGGGATTATGATTGGCCTGGGATATAAGGGATTAAAGGGAGAGTTTCTGGAATTGGCCCAGAGAGTAACCATTAAGGATATTCGGGGTATATTGCAAAAAGCAACTGTCAAAGAGAAAGTGAAGAGCCTTCAGGCACTCTTCTTCGGAGTTTCCGGATTGCTGCCCGAAGTACCTCAAAAGGGATATGACCGGGAGAGCACAAGGTATCTTCAGAAATTAAGGAAATTGTGGGAAAGGATGCCTAAAAGATTCCAGACCCGAGTGATGGAGCCCCAGGGATGGAGGTCTCTTCAGATGAGGCCGGCCAATCTTCCCAGCCGGAGGATAGCAGGGGTAAGCCATCTCTTAGCCAGCTACTCCAATAGAAATATCTTTAATCTCTTTAAGAAAGCCATAATTAATCAGAAGATATTGCTTCAATATCTGTTAAGGGTCTTTAATCCCGAAGAGGAGAATTACTGGAGCTACCGCTATACCTGGGGAGGTAGAAGGAAAAAGAGACCAGTGAGACTCATTGGAAAGGAGCGGGTGGTTATCATTCTTGTTAACGCCCTCATCCCGGCCATGCTGGCCTATGCCCGGAAGAAAGAGGATCGGGGATTGGAAGAGATATTGCACCGCATCTATACATCCCAACCCTCTTCAGGAAATGATCGCGTTACTAAATTTGTTACTCATCACCTCTTCGGCAAAAAGAAGATAAATAAGGAAGCCCTTCGCTTTGCTCAGGAACCTTTTTTTTTCACTCCGTTCAAAAATAGTGCCCGTCACCAACAGGCTCTCTACCAGATATTTAATGACTACTGTGGAAACGAAAAGGTAGGTTGCACTCACTGCAACTTAACCGCTATTCTCCATTCCTTGACATAAAATTATCTTTTGGCCAAACTAACCAAATTTGGTATTGTACGTATTCGCGCGTTTATCCCGAAGCGAAGCTTTACGGGGTAACATCTCAAGGCAAACGCCCCGCTAGGAGCGGGATCCCGCTAAAGCGGGAAAGTGCGTTGAGCCATATGCAAATAGGAATGGACTATTAGATGGAGAGCGGTGGAATGGAAGAAAGAGAAGAGAGAATT
>JAHIPW010000137.1 GCA_018903055.1 bacterium | reverse complement strand
GTGTCTAAGGAGGTAAGAGATGTTTAGCGGTTCTATGGTGGCTTTAGTTACCCCATTTAAAAAAGGAAAGGTAGATGAGAAGAAGTTGAGAGAACTGGTTGATTTCCATATCAAGAATGGAACGGATATTATTGTTCCTTGTGGGACAACGGGAGAGAGCGCTACCCTGTCATTTGAGGAGCATGAGAAAGTAGTAGAGGTTGTCATCGATCAGGCCAAAGGAAAGGTTCCCGTGATTGCTGGTACCGGCTCCAATAATACAGAAGAGGCACTGAAATTGACAAAGCATGCCAAAGAAGCGGGAGCGAATGGAGCTTTAGTAATTACTCCCTATTATAATAAGCCCACCCAGAGAGGGATGTATCTTCACTTTGAAAAGATTGCTAAAGAGGTAGATATTCCCATTGTCCTTTATAATGTCCCGGGAAGAACGTGCGTCAATCTCTTACCAGAGACGGTAGCCAAACTCGCCAAGATAAAGAATATCGTGGGAATAAAGGAGGCCAGCGGCGATCTACAACAGGCAAGCGATATCGTAGGGCTCTGTGGAGATAAGTTCGACCTCATATCCGGGGATGACTTCATCGTCCTTCCCATGCTCGCCTTAGGAGGAAGGGGAGTAATCTCTGTAGTAGCCAACCTCGTTCCGGCAGAGATGGCGGCCCTGATTGACGAGTTCAATAAAGGGAATTTAGAAAAGGCAAAAGAGATCCACTATAAGATCTTTCCTTTATGTAAGGCCATGTTCATCGAGACCAATCCCGGCCCAGTAAAGACCGCTATGGCCCTGCAGGGACTGCTCGATACCCCGGAACTTCGGCTTCCCCTTGCTCCAATGAGCGAAGAGAATGTCGAGAAATTGAAGAAAGTTTTGATGGATTTCTACAGTTAGACACGGATAGACACGGATAACAACACGGATAGACACGGATAATGTTGTATGAAAAATTAACCTACAAAATTCGGGGAGCTTTCTTTGAGGTCTATAATACTTTAGGGCCAGGATTTAAAGAAGTCATTTATCATCGTGCTTTAGTGAAAGAGTTCACGTTAAGAAATCTTTCTTTCAAAGAAGAGCCACAATTATCAGTTTCTTACAAGGGTAAAAGTATTGGAAGATATATTCCAGATTTTGTAATCGAAGATAAAATTCTTATTGAGATCAAAGCAGTACCCGAAATGCCTAAGGTCTATGAGAAGCAACTATATTACTATTTAAAAGGGACTAATTATAAACTAGGCTTTCTGATAAACTTTGGTGCTGAAAAATTGGATATTAGACGAAGGATTCTTGGTTAAATCCGTGATAATCCGTGTTTTTAAGCCCAAGCAGTAAGCGAAGCAAAGAAATCCGTGTCTAAGATTTTATCCGTGATTATCCGTGTATTTAATCCCAAGCAGTAAGCAATACAAAGAAATCCGTGTCTAGGGGGAAAAAATGATTAAAGTCATAGTGAGCGGAGCCTGTGGAAGGATGGGTTCCCGTATTATAAGTGCTATTGTCAATGATGAGAAGATTAAGTTAGTCGGGGCCTTAGAAAAGAAAGGCCATCCCAGTTTCGGCAAGGATGCGGGAGAGGTAAATGGATTGGGAAAGTTAGGGGTCCTGATAAGCGATGACTTGGAGCATATCATCGATGAAGGAGCGGTTCTCATTGAGTTTACCAATCCAGAGACCAGTTTAGAACATTTAAGAACGGCCATTGAGCATAACAAGGCCATGGTTATCGGAACAACTGGCTTCAGCGATGAGCAACTAAAAGAGATGAAAGAGATTGCTACTCAGATCCCCTGTGTCATGGCTCCCAATATGAGCGTGGGAGTGAACCTCTTATTTAAATTAGCCAAATATATTGCCCCTGTCTTAGGTGACGATTATGACATTGAGATTGTTGAGGCCCATCACAGGAAGAAGAAAGATGCTCCTTCCGGAACTGCCATAAGGATTGCAGAGATTTTAGCCAAGGCATTAGGAAGGAATCTGAAAGAAGCCGGGGTCTATGGAAGGAAGGGAGCCACTGGTGAGAGAACAAGAAAGGAAATCGGCATTCATGCTGTTAGGGCAGGAGATATTGTAGGGGAGCATACCATAACCTTTGCCGGAACCGGGGAGAGATTAGAGATCACCCATCGTGCCCATTCAAGAGATACCTTTGCCCAAGGGGCCATGAGGGCAGTGAAGTTTGTGAACAAGGCAAAGAAGGGCCTCTATGATATGCAGGATGTGCTGAAACTTAAGTAGAATGCGTTTATGCGTTGAAGCGTTTATGCGTAGATGCGAAGATAAGTTTATAAATATAAGGGGGAGAAAAAGGATGAGAAAGTCTTTGATATTGGTTAGCCTTTTGAGTTTAAGTTTGGTTTTAGGATGCGCAGGAAAAAGAGTAAAGTTGGAATATAAGGTTAAGAAAGGAGATGTCCTACGATATAAGCAAATAACAACGGGACAAATAGAATTTAAAATAACTAATAGAAAACCGAAAATAACGAATCTTAGAAGAGAAACATATTACACAACAAAGATAGAAGATATCGATGATAAGGGAGTGGCTCAAGCAAGCATGACTATTGAGGCAGTAACGGAGAAGGAAAAGAATGGAGAAAAAACGAGTGAGTTCTTTGATTTTAGTAATAGACCCATATTAATGAAAATAACCAAACAAGGAGAAACAGAGGTAAAAAACTGGGAGGACTGTAAAGCAATATTTAAAGAATTGGAAATGCCCTCTGTAGTTGTTCAATTTTCCCCTACTTTGCCAGAGAAAAAGGTCAGGGTTGGTAGCACCTGGATAGATGACGAAAAAATGACTTATCTCTTTTTTGACCTATCTCCAATAGATATTAAACTTGAAAATAAATTGATGGGCTTTGAGAAGATAGCAGGCGATGATTGTGTCAAAATTCTAACTACGGAAAAAACAGCCATTCCTATCCAAAAAGGCAAAGATTCTTGGTATAAGGCCGAGGTAACGATTAAGGATTTTAATTTAAATAAAGAGTTCACTACCTACTTCGCTTATGATAAAGGAAGACCTGTTAATCTGGAGGGAAAAATTACTGGTGGAGAGAAGAGGATTTATCAACGCATTAAGGATGGAAAGGAGCAAAGTTGGGAAACAGATGTAAAAAAGGAGTTATCGATTGTTTCAACCGAAGTGACTGCTGAAGAGTATAAGGTTTGGAAAGAAGGAGTGGCCAAGAGGAAGTTTAAAAAGAGCCTCTATAAGACTGAGGCCTGGCGATATTACAGAGAAGGAGAAAATTACTATCGTGAAGGTAAGTATGATCAAGCAATCGCCAGTTTTAAAAAGGCATTGGAGCAAAAGCCCGAAACACCTTGGGTAATTGCCTGGATACATGTAGAGATGGGCGGGGCCTATGATAAAAAAGGTTTAAAAAAGGAGGCTAAGAAAGAATACGAATGCGCATTAAAATTTGCTGAAACTGTAAAAGAAAAAGATGAAAGATTATTAAGAGCAATTCGTAGAGCCCAGTATGCGTTGAAATAAATCGTGGAATCATCCGCATTTTGCTGGAAGGTAGTGAGGCTTATTTGAAGGATAAGATTTTATTAAGGAACATTATCCTCTATGCCCATCTGGGAGTGAAAGAAGAGGAGAGAGAAGTAAGACAGAAAATCTCCTTAGATGTGGAACTCTCTCTTAACTTAGAAGAGACTGCCCAAAAAGATGATTTAGAAAAGACAGTAGATTATGAGAAGGTTTATAACCTGATTAAGAAAAGAATAGAAGCTAAGAAATACCATCTCCTTGAGGCCCTAGCCCAAGATCTTGCTCAGGAAATCCTGAAGAATTTTAAAATAGAAGAGGTTCTCCTTCAAGCCAAGAAACTTCAGGTGAAACTGGCCGGTCCTTTGGATTATGTAGCAGTAGAAGTTAAAAGAAAGAGAACAAACTTTGCAGTTGGTAGTTAGGTTAGGGTAAAGTAGTAGGTTTGGTAGTTAGGTGAGGGTTAGGTGTTTAAAGACCAACTACTTAACCCAACAATCCTTCAGATCCCGAGGATCTTCAGGATCCGAGGGGCTAAACTAACAACCTGACCCTAACCATAACCCTTTACTTTTTCATTTTAACTTCCCGACCGAAGGGAGGGTTAGGTGGCTATTG
>JAHIPW010000136.1 GCA_018903055.1 bacterium | reverse complement strand
GGGGGGATTCCACTGGATCTGGTTCAATCAATTGACGAAGTGGGTCTGGAAGTATATCTATCAGGCGGAGAAGGAGATGAAGGAAATTGTTTATAAGTCGAGGTCTTTTTCTCACCATCTCAAAGAACGCCTCCTGAAACAAATGGCCCGGGAACTTCTTCTCTTAGAAAGCTCGGATTGGCCCTTCTTAATCTCTACCTTGAGCGCCCGGGACTATGCCGAGATTAGGGCCAGCAGACACTATGAGGACTTTCAGAGAATATATAAGATGATAAAGGGATTGTTAAAAGGTAGACCAGTGAGCAAATCTGAACTCTCTTTTTTGATAGAATGTGAGAAAAGAGACAATATCTTTGAGGAGATTGATCCTGATTGGTGGAGGGAGAATAATGCTTGATGTAAACAAAAATACCCTGACTTTTATTATGGCGGGAGGCAAGGGTGAGAGGCTCTATCCCCTGACTAAGTATCGTACCAAGCCCGCTGTTCCCTTCGGGGGAAGTTACCGGGTAATAGACTTTACTCTCTCCAACTGCCTCAATTCTGGACTAAGAAGGATCTATGTCTTAACCCAGTATAAAGCCCTTTCCCTTGATCGCCATATTCAATCGGGATGGAATCTATTTAAGCGGGAGGTAGGGGAGTTTATAGAGATACTACCCGCCCAGCAGAGAGTCGGTGAAGATTGGTATCTTGGTACGGCCGATGCCCTTTATCAGAATCTCTTTACCATAGAGATAGAGGGGGCGCAGGAGGTCCTCATTCTGGCGGGAGACCATGTCTACAAGATGGATTATCGCCCGATGCTCAGGTATCATCGGGAAAAGAAGGCGGATCTAACCATCGGGGCGATACCGGTTCCGGTAGAGAGCGCTAAAGAGTTGGGCATTATGGAGTTGGCTGAGAACGGGCTGGTGGTCTCTTTCCAGGAGAAGCCAGAAAGGCCTAAGACCATAAAGGATTCTCCCTCCTTCTCTTTAGCCTCCATGGGGATCTATGTCTTCAGAAAGAAAAAACTAAAAGAAATCCTCCTGGAGGATGCTAAGGAAGCAAAGAGTAGCCATGATTTTGGCAAGGATATTATTCCGGCCATGATAGGAAAGGACAGGGTATTTGCCTATCCTTTTACGGGAAAGAATAAAGAGCCTCTTTACTGGCGGGACATAGGAAGTATCGATGCTTACTGGGAAGCGAATATGGATCTGGTCTCGGTCAGCCCTATTTTTAATCTCTATGATCAGGATTGGCCCATCCGTACTTATCTGGAGCAGTTCCCCCCCGCCAAGACGGTTTTTGCGGATGGGGAAAGAAAGGGTCTGGCCCTGGACTCTCTCGTCTCCCAGGGCTGCATCATAAGCGGTGGCCTGGTGGAAAGGAGTATCCTTTCGCCCGGAGTAAGGGTAGAGGAGTATGCCCAGGTATGGGAATCCATTCTGATGGAGGGGGTGAAGATTGGTCGGAAGGCAAAGATAAGACGAGCAATAATCGACAAGTTCACCTCCATCCCTGAGGAGCTGGCCATAGGATACAATCTGGAAGAGGACCGGAAGAGATTTCCGGTTACGGAAAAAGGGATTGTTGTCGTCCTTCAGGAGGCCTTTAAATAGATGAATCCCATAAATTATAAAAAAGGTGCGGGATGAATATTCTCTTTATTACTCCAGAGATGCTACCCTATGCCAAGACCGGCGGGCTGGCCGATGTCTGTGGCTCTTTGCCCTGGACATTAGTTCAACTGGGTCTTCAAGTAAGAAGTATTATGCCTCTCTATAAAGCCATCGACCGCCAGCGTTTCAAGATGAAATTGATCATTAAGGATCTGGCGGTCTCACTCGGTGGCGAGACGATAAAGGCTAACATCTTTTCCCATGAGCCCTTCCCCGAACATCTGGTTTATTTCGTAGAATGCGAAAGGTTCTTTGCCCGGTCGGAGCTCTATACTACTAAGGAAGGCGACTATCCAGATAACGATCTACGCTTCATATTCTTTCAAAGGGTGAGTCTGGAATTCTTCAAGAGAATAGGCTTGAAGCCAGATATCATCCATTGTCATGATTGGCAGACCGCTCTGGTCCCGGTCTATCTCAAGACCTTATATCGAAATGATCCCTTTTATTCCCGCACCAGGAGTATCCTTACCATCCACAATCTGGCCTATCAGGGCCTCTTCCCCAAAGAGCACTTCCCCTTAACCGGCCTGGATTGGTCAGAGTATAATATAGAGGGGCTTGAATTCTGGGGGAAAGTAAATTTTCTCAAAGGGGGGATTATCTATAGCCATGCCCTGACTACGGTTAGCCCCCACTATGCTCAGGAGATTCAGACCCCGGAGTTCGGTTGTGGCCTGGATGGTGTTTTAAAGAAACGCCAAAAAGATCTCTATGGAATAATAAATGGCCTGGACTACCATTACTGGAACCCCAAGACCGATAGAGAACTAAAGGCAAGATATAGCGTGAAAAGTATCTGGAAAAAAAGAATAAATAAAAGCGCCCTCCAGCAGGAGCAGGGCCTGGAAGAAGACCCGGAGATATTCCTTATAGGTATGATTACCCGCTTAGCAGATCAGAAAGGGTTAGACATCACGCTTAAGGCTCTAAAAGGATTGATGGAAGAGAAGATTCAGCTGGTGATTCTGGGGACAGGTGACGAAAGATATCATCGCCTCTTTCAGGAATTGTCTAAAAAGTACCCGGGAAAGATAGGGATTAATCTGAAGTTCGATGCCCCACTCTCTAAGAGAATATATGCGGGTAGCGACGCCTTCCTCATGCCCTCCCGCTACGAACCCTGTGGTCTGGGTCAATTAATAAGCCTTCGCTACGGGACGGTTCCCATTGTCCGGGCAACGGGAGGGTTGATTGACACAGTTAGTGACTTCGATCCCGCCACCGGAAAGGGAAACGGGATAGTCTTTAGAGAATATTCTTCGCAAGCCCTCTTAAAAGCAGTAGAACGGGCCCTCTATTTCTATAGCCAAAAGAGGCTCTGGAGGAATTTAGTAAAGACTGGTATGAGGGAGGATTTTTCTTGGACAAACTCAGCCCGGCATTATCTTACCCTATACCAGAAGTATCTTAAGGTTGAAGAGGTGCACTCCAAGTCAATAGTCAATAGTCAATAGTCAATAGTCAATGTTCAATGTTCATTGTTCAATGTAACTTGCCCGACGTAGTCGGGATAGAGAGGAGGTGAGTGAAGATGGTAAGAAGAAAGATGGGAGGAAGGAAGAAGAAGGAAAAGAAGGAGGAGACCAAGCCAGAGATTTCTCCTCGGGAGAAGTGGGAGAAGATAGTTAAGTTAGCTCATGAGTTCTTCGTTGCCCGGGGCCGGAGGCACGGCCACGACTTTGAGGATTGGCTTAAGGCAGAAAAGATTGTTGACTCTCAATACGCCGTGAAGAAAGAGAAGTAATCCGGGAATCAAGGTTTCTAATGCGCAATCAAGTCGAATTCTATCGCGATCCGAGGGTAAGAGAAAGGATTGCCCAGTACTGTGGGGGCTTTGCTGGTGATCCTCAATCTTTTACTGCGGAGTATCTGGTTGGCTATGGAGAGTCCCTGCAGTGGGAGAAGGCCTATCCCGAGGGTTTTGTTTCTCTTCCCAAAAAGGGCTTCCTCTGGATCTTAGAGAAGGGCCTGGACATCTTTCGTTCCAACTGGGATCGGGAGAGTACTTTAGGGATACTCGATATAGAGTATTTTAACATCGATTTTCCTGGTGAGCCATATGCCCATCCCCGGAAGACCTTTGAGAAATTGGGGCCGCTCTATCAGGCTATCCTAAAGGTCTTCTCAAGGTTTGGGATTAATCCCCTGGTCATTATGACCGGACAGGGATACCATTTCTCTACCCGGGCGAGTAGAAGAACAAAGACAGAATTGAAACTGGAGGGACTGGGGAAGATCCCTCCTTCCCTGAAAGGGAAGTATGCTTCTTCTGGCCCTCGGAGGCCGCGCTATGTCTCCTATCGTCATGGTAAGGCCTTTGAGGGAATGGGGAGGCTTATGGAGTATCTTACTCACCTCATACTCCAGGAAGCAGCTGGTTCCCGTTCCCTACCAGTGGTGACTACTGATGTTGCCATCGGACGGGGAAGGTTGGGACGGGAGGCGATATCTATTGACCTCTCTATGTATGGTGATCCTCTCTATATGCGCGATATTCGTTGCCCCTTTTCCAGTTATCAAAAACATAAAGTAGAGAGGCATAAGGCAGGTGAGGATTTAGCCCGCCATTTCCCGATTCAGGTTGCCCTTCCCAGAGGGGATTTAGGCCTTGATGATCTCTTCCAGATGCGCTTTAATTTTCAAAAAGCGGCAGATTATGCCGCTCAAGTGGAAACCAAAATTCCCGAATGCTCCTCGGGCTTTGAGAAGCTGATTGAGGCCTATCAGGCCGCTCCCCTCTATCATTTCCATCTGGCCTTTGCCCAAGAGGAGCACGATCCTCCTGAAGTTTGGAATCGAACCTACGATGCTTTTAATTATAATTTATTACCTCCTTGTGTTAATCACTGCCTGAAGTTTCCCAATGACCATCTCTTAAAACCTACCAATATCCAACTCTTAACTCGGGTGCTTATGAAGTTGGGCTGGCATCCCAAACATATTGCCGGGCTCATCCGCTCTAAGTTTGAGAGGGATTACGGCTGGGGCAATATCTGGATGAGATACGATGCTACCTCTCGTGCTAATTTCTATGTGCGCCTCTTTGCTGGTCTCTTGGCTACTGGGTTGGATGGGGAGAAGGATTTAAACTGTCTCTCCCACCAGGAGAAGGGCTACTGCTGGCAACCTTCCTGCGGTTTCAATCTTGCAGACTATAACTTCTACAAGAAATGAGGGATTTTGCCGAAACCTCTTTAAACTCTAAATCCGAAAAACTAAATACTAAACCCCGTAGATATGAAATTATCAACGGGGTAAACAAACACGAATGTTCCTGTCTGCCGACAGGCAGGCAAAATCCAAATGACCAAGAAATAGTAAATCAGAAGATCAGGATATCAGTAGGAAGGATATCAAAATATCAGGGTATCAAACTTTAAAGAAAAATTTTCTGATGTTCTGGTATCCTGATATGCTTTTTAACTTGCTTAGGATTTAAAATCAAATGAGTATGAAGAACCGGGTTGAATACTATCGTCATTCCCATATCAGGGAGAGATTAGCCCAATATTGTGGAGGAAGATTTAATGACTCTTCCTCCTTCGCTTGCGAGTACTTAGTAGGTTCGGGAGAGGCCTTGCAGCGGGAAGGATACTCCTTTCCCATAATGGTCGTGGATAATAGAGATATGGTGCGCCTTTTAGAGAAGGGATTGGACCTCTTTCGGGCGGTCTGGGATAAGAAAGCTACCCTGGCTATTCTGGATATAGAATACTTTAACCTCGATTCTTTAGCTGGGCTCTATACCGATCAACTAGGTAGTTTTGAAAAGATGGAGCCCATCTATTCTACCATCGAAAGGGTTCTTGAGGAATACCATATCCCCCACATTAATAATACCACGACCTCTGGATATCACTTTGTTTCCTGTATTCCCTTTACCTCTCCAGTGCATAAGGAGTTAGAGAAGGTCGGTCATCTAAATCCCACACTCAAGGAGAAATACCGCACCCTGGTTCCCAGTGACATTAAGCGTCAAGGGCCGATTCCTTTAAAACCCGGGAAGGCCTATAGCGCTATAGGGCGCCTCATGGAATTCCTCTGCCACCGTTTCATGGCAGAGACAAAGAAGTCAAGTCCTTTGCCCGTTACTATCTCTGATACCGCTCCCGGCACTAATCATCATCCACGGGAGGGCATCTCACTGGACCTTACCCAGTATGGGGATCCACTTTTCATGCGCACCATTCGCCTCTCTTTTTCTGCCCACCAGAAGCATAAGATTAATCCCCATCGGGCAGGCAAGGAGGTCTCTGAAGCGACCCCGGTCTATATGGTAGTTCCCAGAAATAGACTATCCTACCGGAAGGTCTTTGAAATCCGACGCGATTATAAGAAGGCAATAGAATATGCTAAGGAGGTAAGTACTGTTATCCCCGATGCCTCCCGGGGCTGGGGAAGAGTCTTAGAGGATTATAAAGACTCTAAACTTTATAAATTTCATCAGGAGTTTGACAGAAAGAGATACTTAAAAGATTATGATAAAAGAATCGATTGGGAATCCTTACCTCCTTGTCTTCGCCATATCCTCCGGTCACCCTGTCCGGCTCTCCTTGTTCCTACCAATATCCTTCACTTTTGCCGCGCTTTCCTTTGCCTGGGATGGCATCCGAAGCATATTGCCGGACTCATCCACTCCTACTACCAGAAGGATTATGGATGGATGATCGATTGGGAGAAATACGATTCTGTCACGCGGGCTGACTTCTGGGCCCGGGTCTATTGCGGGATGATTCAGACCGGCGTTGATGATTTGGAGGATTTTACCTGCCGGCATCATCAGAGAAGAGGCTTCTGTCCCTCGCCCATCGGGGCGAAGCTCGCCTCCCGCCCTTTTGGGCGAGGCTCGCCTCTGGCGGCTGGCGGCTGGCGGCTGGCGGCTGGCGGCCAGCCAGACTGTGGGCATAGACTGGAGGCCTTGGCTTCGAGACGTAAGAGAATAGATTAGAAGTTGGCAAAAAGGAAGGGAAAGAAGAAGGGAGCCGACATGCAAAAGAAAACCTTAATAAAAATTAGTAAATTTTTGTTAGCAATAATCGGGGGAGGAATAATTACTGTTGGAACTGCTAAGCTATTTTTTGGTCACGCCGCCTTTAATTTCCATCACATTCTTTTAAAAATTAATTTAACACCACGAACTGCGATGCAAATCTCTACTTTAATTATTCATTACGCCCCTACCGCCTTGCTGGGTGGTCTTTGGGCAGGCTGGATTATGCGAAGGCGTGGCTGGTTATATGGTTTAACATTAGGGATATTACTAGTAATTCTAAGCTACTGGCCAATAGTCATAAATACTACCTGGCGACCGATAGACTTATATGCTGTATTAACTATTCTTCCATCCTGTACTTTAGGCGGATATTTAGGAGAGCGCCTGACTAAGCGAAAGCACATAAAAAGATAGACTTTAAATAAGGAAGAAAATAATGACTCTTAAGGTTTATAATACCCTCACCGGAAAGAAAGAAAGGTTCTTACCCCTAAAGAAGGGCAGAGTGGGAATGTATGTCTGTGGGGTGACGGTCTATGATGACTGCCATCTGGGCCATGCAAGATGCTATGTGGCCTTTGACGTCATCTATCGCTATTTAAAGTATAAAGGCTATAAGGTAAAGTATGTTCAGAATATCACGGATGTGGATGATAAGATAATTGCCAAAGCAAGAGAACTTAAGAAATCAGATATCAGATATCAGAAATCAGATGTAAAGGCTCTGGTGAGAGAGGTAGCAGAGAGATATACCAAAGAGTATTTTAAATGGATGGACTATTTGAAGATAAAGAGGGCCGATCTTTATCCTAAGGC
>JAHIPW010000135.1 GCA_018903055.1 bacterium | reverse complement strand
CTAACTAAATGGCTCATAGAGTATAATTTTAATCGTCCCCATCAATCCCTTGATTATTTAACTCCAATTGAGTATACTGAAAAGGAACTTATCAGAATTCGTGGTCCATCTAAAGTGTTACCTATGTGGTCAGCCAGCACAAAGACTTGACATACGATGTATTATCCTGTATACTTCTATACAGGAAGGTGCAACTATGAAAAATACGGAAATCATGACCATCTTACAGCAATGCCCTAGGTCTCTCTTTACTACAGAAGACCTCAAAAAACTCTTGAACATCGCTAAGGAGAACACCCTTTATAAGAGAATAGAGCGTCTGATAAATCAGGGGATATTACTCTCTATCACCAAAGGTAAATACCGCTATGCCTATAAAGAAGCAAATGACTTTGAAATAGCCAATTTTATTCATAACCCATCTTACCTGTCCTTTGAAAGCGCTTTAAATTTCTACGGCATATTAATTCAGACCCCCTACCAGATGCTTTCTGCTACTACGGCAAGAAGTAAGACAATTGAGGTCAATAACAAAGAGTATAGATATATCCATTTATCACCAGAATTATACTTTGGTTATCGAAAAGAGAAAAATTTTCTCATTGCCTATCCCGAAAAAGCCATCATTGACCAGCTGTATATCACTATCAAAGGGCTGGGAACCATTGACAAGAAGGATTTGGACCTTAACAAGATAAATAGGAAGAGAATGACCACCTTTACTAAAAGGATTAAAAATAAACTTCTAAAGAAAAAAATAGGGGAGTTCTGGAAATGATTAGCACTGAACAAGTATCTCAACTCTCCCAACGCTGGCAGATCGACCAAGTTTCTATTATCCGGGAATACGTCCAGTTGGTATTTCTATCGAAGATTTATAATATGAGGGGAAGCGAAGACCTATTCTTTAAAGGAGGAACGGCAATAAGATTTCTCTCTAATTCTTTCCGGTTTTCAGAGGACTTGGACTTCACCAGTTTACTTCCCCCCTCTAAATTAAAAAAGTTATTGAAGGATGCGGTTAAGGCCTCGCGGGGTGAGATAGTAAATTGCGCTATGGACAAGTTAGAGATTAAGAAGAATAGTATCACTACCCGCCTATGGCATAAGGCAGATATCGTTGACCAGGCTTTAAATGTTCATTTAGAGATATCGACCAGGGAAAAGCCCTTAACCCGGGTCTCCAGCCCCATAGAGACCCTATTCCCCATTAGCCCCTACCCCGTAGTAACCCATCTGAGTATGGAGGAGATAATGGCTGAGAAGATAAGGGCCCTGGCTAAGCGTGCTAAGGGAAGGGACATCTTCGATCTCTGGTTTTTAATGAGTAAAGAAGTGCCCCTGAAGTGGGAGATAGTGGAGAAAAAGATGAAATTTTATAAAGAAAGTATAGAGCCCGACAAACTATTAAAGAAGATAAAGAATATGGACGAGAAGAAAATTTTTCACGATCTAAATAAATTCTTACCCAAGAACTATAGACCGTTCATTAAAGACCTAAAGTCCAAAGCCCTTTCATACTTAAAAAAACAACTTTAGAGAATTCGTGTTGTTTCGTGTTTTGTTTAACTTCCGTTTTTGCCCGATAGTTCGTATAGTTTTGTGTTTTTCCAAAATATGCTAAAATTTTAAGTAGAAATTGAGGTCAAAAAACATATACCTGTCCCTTCTATTACTAGCAACTACTCGTAACTGTTAGTAACCGCTTCGTAACCATTCGTAACCAATCATTGTGAGAGGAGTTTGAAATGGCTAAACGCAAAAAATCAAAATACAAACAATATAAAAATAAAAATAAGATTAATGCAAAACCTTTTGTCAAATGGGCTGGAGGCAAAACCCAGATTTTAGATGAACTTGCTCGAAGACTGCCAGTAAATATAAAAAACAATCAGATCATTGACCGATATGTTGAACCCTTTGTTGGTGACCCCTATTTCCTTAAGGAGAAATTGGATGAAACAGTATGAATCTGTCATAAAAGTTATGGAAGAAAACGACGGGTATGCAACACTTAAATATCTCAATGACAATGTCTTGGAAGTTCCTGGGGCCGTATGGAAAACAAAGACTCCTTTTGCTTCCATACGAAGAATTGTCCAGGATTCCAGATTTTTCTTTAAAATAAGACCTGGACTATGGGCTTTAAAAAGTTGTAAGAATAAGTTGCCAGCTAATATTCTGGAAATGATTGCGGAATCCAAGGCGCCATTGCAAGAAGAACAAAAATACACCCACTATTACTATCAAGGAATTTTGGCAGAGATTGGGACTTTCCGTAATTATGGAGTCTATATTCCCGCACAAGACAAAAATAGACCCTACCTCAATAAACAGTTAAAAGACGTGATAACTCTGGAAAAACTTCCATCTTTTACTTATGACCGGGTTATTAATACCATTAAAAGCATTGACGTTATCTGGATGAATGAACGTGGTTTTCCTGGTACTGTCTTTGAGGTAGAAAATTCAACTAACTTCAAAAATTCTTTAATAAAATTCTATGAATTAACTGATTTCAATACAGACATGGTGGTAGTTTCACATAAAGAAAAATTTGCTCAATTTCGTTCTATTATGGGCCTGAGTATTTACAAAGACCTGAAAAGAAGGGTTCACTTCTTTAATTATGAATACGTAGAAAACTATTTTTCAAATCCTTTCCAATTTAAGCAGTTCAGACATTGGAATAAATTTAGGTAAGGTTGCCGGATATGAAAATTAAATGCTACATATTTTTAACTCTAGAAGGTAATACTTTCCAACCTAAATCGGAATCTATCGAACCTGATATTGAAAATCTTCAGGTAATTGGTTTTGCTAAAGGTAGAAATTCTAAAGAAGCATTTCAACAACTGTTGAAAGAAAGTAGTTATTTGATTGATACATCTTTTGATGAGGTATTTTCATATGAATTGTCTGCGGATTATGAAAAAACGAAGACATTTTATCATTTATCTGATTTAAGATAAATGGTTTATTTAAGTTAAGTCAACAACTTCCTTCTTATTATGCATGAGCATCTCTTTATTTTTCGCAAGCCCGAGGAAAAGGAAAATGTAAGGAAATATGGAGAAAGTATAAAATGGCATTAAAACCGGAAAAAAGTCGAAGAAATGATAGAAAAAGGAGGTGAATGAAAATGGCTAAAAAGAAAGCAAAGAAGAAACCAGCAAAAAAGAAGAAAAAAACAGATAAGAAAAGATCAGGTTGTTCAAGTTCCTGCAAATAATTATTTGTGGAACCAATAACTGAAAAGAGGAGTTTTCAATCTTGAGGTCACAATTTGTGACCTCAAGTTGGGGTGGCAGACGGTATTTGCTTTAGATAAAGAGGGTCAGGTCTTGACTTGTGACAAAACCCTCCCCCGTAAAATTCACTTCGTTCATCACAGGGCGGGGAAAATGAATATCCCTTGCTTAACACAAGCTAAAATTCTCTTCGATAATTTTAGCTTAAGCTGCGGGATCAATTCGACTAAGCAGTTTTTCTTCGCCTTCGGTTTGAAAAACTGCAAGTCTCATTGAAAGTAAGTGTTGTTATCTCAAGCAATGATGCAGAGACGTGGAGAACCTGACATGGCCATGAAAGAAATGAGCAACCGCCCAAAGCCTGGACGGCAGTGTGATTTTACACGGCGTAGGATGACCAAAGACGAAATAATGGAATATCCCATCAGAAGATATGAAGGGCCTGTTCATGTCATCCGTTCCAAAGAGAAACTCACCAGTGCTGTCCAACAGTTAAAAAAAGAGACTATTCTTGGTTTCGACACAGAAACAAAACCCGCTTACCAGAAAGGGAGACATCACCCGCCGGCGCTCTTGCAGCTAGCAGGCGAAAATGATGTATTTGTTTTTCAACTGAAACATCTCCGCTTGCCCAAATCTCTCCTTGAAATCCTTGCCAATCCGAACATCATCAAGGCGGGAGTTTCTTTGGATTATGATATAAGCGAGCTAATAAAACTGGCCCGATTCGAACCAGCGGGATTTGTCGATCTTGGGAAGCTGGCTAAAGAGATTGGCATGAAAAATCACGGGTTACGAGGACTATCCGCCGTTGTGTTAGGATTCCGCATTCCAAAAACTGCTCGCAAATCAAACTGGGCTAAAGACACGCTGACGCCGGCTCAGATAAAATATGCCGCCACCGATGCCTGGATTGGTCGGGAGTTGTATAAGAAAATCCAGCAGGAAGGCTCGGAGATGAAAAGCAGTGCCTGGTCTTCTCTGAAAGTTGTCAATCTTTACAAGCCGCAGGCTTCAGGCTCCAAGCTGCAGGTCACAAGCTACAGGCTACAGGCTGCAAGCTTCAAGCGAAAATAAGTTAATAAGTAAATAGGTTGATAAGCAAATAAGGAAGTAAGTCGATACGAAAAAAGGGAAATAAAAAATCATGGCGAATCAAAAGAGAAGAAAAGATGTACGGAATCTTGCTATTATAGCGCACGTCGACCATGGAAAAACAACTCTTATTGATGCGCTTCTCAAATATACCGGAGCCTATACCTTTAAAGAAAATGAAGTAATGATCATGGATTCCAACCCTCTGGAGAAGGAGAGGGGGATTACCATTCTCTCAAAAAATGCCTCCTTTAATTATAAAGGAGTGCAGTGTAATATTGTTGATACGCCGGGGCATGCTGATTTTGGCAGTGAGGTAGAACGTATCCTTAGAATGGTGGATGGCGTACTTCTTATTGTTGATGCCTGTGAGGGTCCCATGCCCCAGACGAAATTCGTATTGAAAAAGTCTCTGGAATTGCATTTGAAGCCCATTCTTGTTATCAATAAAATTGACCGCCAAAATTGTCGACCGGATGAAGTCGCTAACATGACATTTGATCTTTTCTGCGAACTAAATGCATCTAACGAACAGCTTGATTTTCCTATTGTGTATGCTTCGGCAAAATGCGGATATGCAGTACTTGACATCGATGACCCCAAAGAGTCTATAAAGCCCCTTTTAGAAACGATTTTACGTAGAGTATTGCCGCCGGTCGCTAATCCTGATTTGCCTTTTCAGATGTTAGTAACCATGCTTGACTATGATTCATATGTCGGCCGCATGGCCATTGGCCGTATTTTTCATGGTTCTATCCAGGCGGGGGATCCGGTGGCTCTGGTAAAACGAGATGGCACTGTTTCTAAAAGCAAGGTAACCAAGATCATGAAGTATCTTGGTTTGACCCGCATCGAAGTCCAGGAAGCCATAGCAGGAGATATTATATCAATCGCCGGTATTGAGGATGTAGAAGTTGGAGAGACACTGGCCTGCATTGATGAACCCAAAGGATTACCGGCAATCAAGATCGATGAACCTACCATGTCTATGAATTTATCCCACAACACCAGTCCTCTTTCCGGTAAAGACGGGGGAAGATT
>JAHIPW010000134.1 GCA_018903055.1 bacterium | reverse complement strand
TTAAAGGGGCGATTAGCTCAGTCGGTTAGAGCGCACCCCGGATAAGGGTGAGGTGCCTGGTTCGACTCCAGGATCGCCCACCATTGGGGGTGTAGTTCAGCGGGAGAACGCCTGCTTTGCAAGCAGGAGGTCGAGGGTTCAAGTCCCTCCACCTCCACCACTCCGCCAAAGGCGGAGAAACTCCAAATCCCAAACTCCAAATCCCAATTTTAGAGTTTTGAATTTTGAGTTTAGAATTTACCGTGAAACGGTTTGTTGTTCTTTGAAAACTGAATAGAAGGGTGCATCTTTCAAGGCTGTATTACAAAGCTTTTGTGATATGGTCAAGCTACTAAGGGCACATGGTGGATGCCTTGGTGCCAGAGGGCGATGAAGGACGTGGTAAGCTGCGATAAGCCTCGGGGAGGAGCAAACATCCTTAGATCCGGGGATTTCCGAATGGGGAAACCCTCCTCGATAAAATCGAGGAATTCCGGTTTGAATAAAATAAAACCGGGAGGCAAAACTGGGAGAACTGAAACATCTAAGTATCCCAAGGAAGAGAAAGAGAATCGATTTCCTGAGTAGCGGCGAGCGAAACGGAAAGAGCCTAAACCCCGGTTACGTGATAGTTCATACACGTTGTAATCGGGGGGTCGTGGGATTTAACCGTTCCCTTGTATGAGAGGGAGAAGGAGTTACCAATCCTGCCCCTAACTGAATGGTCTGGAAAGGCCAACCAGAGAAGGTGATAGTCCTTTAAGTGAAAGGAGCAGGGCTTCTTGGGCTAAATTCCCAAGTATCACGGGACACGTGGAACCCTGTGAGAATCTGTCCCGACCACGGGATAAGGCTAAATACTGTCTGGCGACCGATAGTGAACTAGTACCGTGAGGGAAAAGTGAAAAGAACCCCGGGAGGGGAGTGAAATAGAACCTGAAACCATGATGCCTACAAGCAGTGGGAGCCCTATGTCTAAATCTTAGTATTTGGACAGGGTGACCGCGTGCCTTTTGCATAATGAACCGGCGAGTTACTTCTAGGTAGCAAGGTTAAGTCCGATTTATCGGACGGAGCCGTAGCGAAAGCGAGTCCTAATAGGGCGATTTAGTTATCTGGAGTAGACCCGAAACCGAGTGAGCTACCCATGGTCAGGGTGAAGCTCCGGTAAAACGGAGTGGAGGCCCGAACCTGCGGACGTTGAAAAGTCTTGGGATGAACTGTGGGTAGGGGTGAAAGGCCTATCAAACTCGGAAATAGCTGGTTCTCCCCGAAATATATTTAGGTATAGCCTCATGGGTTCAGTAATGGCGGTAGAGCACTGACTGGACTAGGGACCTTAATAAGGTTACCAAACCCATTCAAACTCCGAATGCTATTACTTCAATACCATGGGAGTCAGACTACGGGGGATAAGCTTCGTAGTCAAAAGGGAAACAACCCAGATCGTCGGCTAAGGTCCCTAAGCACGGGCTAAGTGGAGAAGGATGTCGGATTGCCCAAACAGCCAGGAGGTTGGCTTAGAAGCAGCCATCCTTTAAAGAAAGCGTAACAGCTCACTGGTCGAGTGGTCCGGCGCCGAAAATTCAACGGGGCTTAAGTCCGTCACCGAAGCCGCGACTTCCCGATTTATCGGGAGGGGTAGGGGAGCATTCCGTTCTGGTTGAAGTCTTACCGCAAGGAGAGATGGACGGAACGGAAGAGACGATGCCGGTATGAGTAGCGATAAGGCCGATGAGAAATCGGCCCGCCGTAAACCCAAGGTTTCCTGGGGAAGGTTAATCCGCCCAGGGTTAGTCGGTCCTAAGCCGAGGCCGAAAGGCGTAGGCGATGGAAAGTCCGTTAATATTCGGACACCGCTTGGGAAGCGTTTTGAGCTATGGGGTGACGCAGAGGAGTAAACCAGCCCACGACTGGAAGTGTGGGTCCAAGCCCGTAGGGAGTCCTGACAGGAAAATCCGTCGGGACATTAATCCCGAGAGGCGTTAGGGTGTCCACGAAAGTGGACAGAACTGGTTAATCTCAACTGCCAAGAAAAACCTCTAAGCAAGTCTTCCAAGCGACCGTACCGCAAACCGACACAGGTGGGTGAGGAGAGAATCCTAAGGCGCTCGAAAGAACCCTCGTTAAGGAACTCGGCAATTTAACCCCGTAACTTTGGGATAAGGGGTGTCCGGCCACGTGTAGTTGCTTGCCAATGTAGCGTGGACGGATCGCAGTGAAATGGCCCAGGCGACTGTTTAACAAAAACACAGGTCTCTGCTAACTCGTAAAGAGGAGGTATAGGGACCGACGCTTGCCCGGTGCTGGAAGGTTAAGATAAGGGGTCCGTTCGATTTATCGAACAAAGCTCTAAATTGAAGCCCCAGTAAACGGCGGCCGTAACTATAACGGTCCTATGGTAGCGAAATTCCTTGTCGGGTAAGTTCCGACGTGCATGAATAGCGTAACGACTTGGGCACTGTCTCAACGAGGGATTCGGCGAAATTGTAGCAGGGGTGAAGATGCCTCTTACCCACGTCAGGACGGAAAGACCCCGGAACCTTTACTGTATCCTGGCATTGGATTTTGATATGATTTGTAGAGGATAGGTGGGAGACTATGAACCTTTTGCGCTAGCGAAAGGGGAGTCAACCTTGGAATACCACCCTTATTATACTAGGATTCTAATTCCGATCCGTATATCCGGACGGAAGACATTGTCAGGTGGGCAGTTTGACTGGGGCGGTCGCCTCCTAAATTGTAACGGAGGTGTCCTAAGGTTCCCTCAACACGGTTGGTAATCGTGTGTGGAGTGTAAAGGCAGAAGGGAGCTTAACTGCGAGACTTACCAGTCGAGCAGATGCGAAAGCAGGGCTTAATGATCCGGCGGTGCTGTGTGGAAAGGCCGTCGCTTAACGGATAAAAGGTACTCCGGGGATAACAGGCTTATCTCCTCCAAGAGTTCATATCGACGAGGAGGTTTGGCACCTCGATGTCGGCTCATCGCATCCTGGGGGTGAAGAAGCTCCCAAGGGTTTGTCTGTTCGCCAATTAAAGCGGTACGTGAGTTGGGTTCAGAACGTCGTAAGACAGTTCGGTCCCTATCCGGCGTGGGCGTTAGGATATTTGAGGGAAGCTGCCCCTAGTACGAGAGGACCGGGGTGGACAGACCTCTGGTGTACCAGCTGTTTCGCCAGAAGCATCGCTGGGTAGCTATGTCTGGAAAGGATAAGCGCTGAAAGCATCTAAGCGCGAAGCCTCTCCCAAGATAAGATATCCCTAAGACTCCCCGTAGATGACGGGGTTGATAGGCTCCAAGTGTAAGGCGAGTAATCGTTTTAGCTATGGAGTACTAATCAGTCGTTTGGCTTGATCATATTACTTGCGCTCTTCTATTCGGTAATCGGTAGTCAGTTATAGAAAACAGAAATCGGTAGGGAAATCGGAAAACAGTTTTCCCCGGCCTCGCTCCGCGAAGCGGGGCGGGCTGATTTCAGATTTCTCTACAGTTTTCCGATTTCCGTCAACTGTTTTCTGACTTCAATGAAACAAGTTGCGTAATCCTTTAATATAAACAAAAATTTAAATATATTTCCCGGTGGCAATATCGAAGGGGCCACACCCGTTCCCATTCCGAACACGGAAGTTAAGCCCTTCAGAGCCGATGGTACTAGTCTGGAGACGGACTGGGAGAGTAGGACGCTGCCGGGTTTTAAAACTGCCTCCTCTGAAAAGGGAGGCTTTTTGTTTGACCCCGCACCTTTTTAATATTCACCCCGCTCCTTCTTTTCCCCAAATCCCGACCGTAGACAAGGAAGGGGCGGGGTTCGTTTTTACCTTAATACTCTGAATGAATAAAAGGTGTGGGGTTGACATTTCACAAGAGACATGATATCCTTAAAATGTTAAAATTATTTTGGATTTTACTAGACAATGTTTGGAGGTAGATATGGCAGGGGTTGATAAGATAAGAAATACCGCTCTTATGGGCCATGGGGGTTGTGGGAAGACCTCTTTAGCAGAAGCCATCGCCTATCATTGTAAGATAACTACCAGGATAGGAAGAGTGGAGGATGGTGCTACCATATGTGATAGTGACCAGGATGAGAGAGAGCGTAAGATTTCCATAGGGGCCAGTCTTCTTTCCTGCCCCTGGAGAGATTATAAGATCAATCTTATCGATACCCCGGGATATGCCGATTTCTTTGGAGAGGTAGTCGGTGCTCTTCGTGTCGTGGATTCTACGGTCTTAATTCTATCCGCATCCTCTGGGGTAGAGGTGGGAACGGAGAAGGTCTGGGACCAGGCCCAGCAGTATAGCCTTCCTTCTATAATCTTTATCAACAAAATGGACAAGGAGAATGCAAACTTCCGAAATTCACTTAACTTAAGCCGAGAGAGATTGAGCCCTAAGGTAACCCCCATCCAGATACCTATTGGAGAGGGGTCTTCTTTCAAGGGTATAGTGGACCTGTTGAAAAATAAGGCCTATACTTATTCTCAGGGGAAGGTGGAAGAGGGCGATATTCCGGATGAGCTAAAGGAAGAAGCAGGCAACTTAAGAGAAAAGCTGATAGAATCTGTTGCCGAGAGTGATGATGCTTTATTGGAAAGATATTTAGAAAGTGGAAGTTTAAGTGAAGAAGAAATCAGGGAGGGACTAAAGAAGGCCATATCCGCCAGGTCTGTCATACCCCTACTCTGTGGATCGGCTTTAAAAGATGTGGGGATCGAACTCCTCCTGGACACCGTTGGAGATTCTCTTCCTTCACCAGTTAATAGGGGAGAGATAGGAGGAATAAACCCTAAAAATGAAGAGGAGGAGAAAAGAATCCCGGACGAGTCCGAGGCCTTTTCTTGCCTGGTCTTTAAGACAAAGGTGGAGCCCCATGTGGGCCAGATGAACTTCTTCCGGGTCTACTCTGGTAAGGTCTCAAACGGAGAAGAGGTTTATAATACCATTTCCCAGAATAGGGAGAGGATGAGCCAATTAGTCATTGTCCAGGGCAGAGAACAGAAGAAGATATCAGAGGTAGGGGCCGGAGATATGGCCGCTGCCCTGAAGTTAAAGCATACCAATACGGGTGATACCCTGTGCAGTCCATCTCGCCCCATAATATTAAAACCGCCTAAGTTCCCAGAGTCCATCATCTCTCTGGCCCTGAAGCCCTCCTCTAAGAAGGACCAGGAGAAACTCTCCACTGCCTTAGGAGATCTGGTGAGTGAGGATCCCACTCTAAATTGGCATATGGAGCATGAATTTGGAGAGGCCATAATCTCCGGAATGGGAGAGTTACATTTAGAAATTCTCATTGAGAGATTAAAGAAGAAGTTTGGAGTGGAGGTGGTGCTTGGTAAGCCCAGGATTGCCTATCGGGAGACGATTCGGGGAAAAGCAAAGGCCCAGGGGAAGTATAAGAAGCAGACCGGAGGAAGGGGGCAGTATGGTGACTGCCGGATAGAGATCGAGCCCTTAGAATTAGGGAAAGGCTTCGAGTTTGTCAATGATATATTCGGTGGCGCCCTCCCGGCAAAGTATATCCCTTCGGTGGAGAAAGGGGTAAAGGAAGCCATAGTAAGTGGAGTATTGGCTGGCTATCCAGTGGTGGATGTCAAGGTCACGTTGTATGATGGCTCTTTCCATGAGGTAGACTCCTCTGATATCGCCTTTAAGATTGCGGGCTCCATGGCCTTCAAGAAAGCAGTTCAGGAAGCAAAGCCGGTCCTTCTGGAACCAATGATGAGTGTAGAGGTGATGGCGCCTGAGGAGTATATGGGAGATCTCAATGGAGACCTGAATAGCCGACGTGGTCGTATCATAGGGGTCGAAGCCAAAGGAAGAAATCAGATAATCAAGGCTCAGGTCCCCCTATCTGAGATGTATAAGTATGCCACCAGTCTGAAATCCATAACCCATGGCCAGGGGGCATATAGCATGAAGTTCTCTCATTATGAGGAGGTTCCCTCAAGGATTGCTCAGGAGATAATCACCCAAGCGAAAAAGAAAGAGGAATAAGATCCAAAGAATTGGCAAAGCCCCCATCTGGGGGCTTTTCTTTTGCAATTTTACTGTAGATGTGATATACTATGTATTCATATAATAATGGAATGGATGTTGTGATGGTGGTCTAAAATGGGCAAAAGCAAAAGGAAGAAAAAGATTGGGAAGTATAGGTGGCGTTCTAAAAAAGCAAGTCATCGGGGGTAGAAATGAGTAAATTGATAGGTTGTTTAAAAGAGGTTTTTGAAATTTTGCGCACAATGAGAAGGAAAAGAAGGAGGTAGCCTATGTCGGGACATTCCAAGTGGGCAGGGATAAAGCATAAGAAGGCCATCGTCGATGCCAAGAAGGGAAAGATATTTTCAAAACTGATTAGGGAAATCACAGTTGCGGCGCGCAGTGGAGGAGGAGACCTAACTGCCAATGCCCGTTTGAGGCAGGCCATGGATAGGGCGAAGGAGGCCAACATGCCCTCAGATAATATCAAGAGGGCCATCCAGAAGGGAACGGGTGAACTACCTGGGGTAAGCTATGAAGAGATCATCTATGAGGGGTATGGACCAGGGGGGGTGGCCGTTCTGTTAAACATCCTAACGGATAATAAGAATAGAACTACCTCTGAAGTGAGGCATCTCTTTGAGAGAAATGGGGGGCATTTAGGAGGAGCAGGGAGTGTAGCCTGGGTATTTGAGAAGAGGGGGCTCATTACTGTAGATGGTGATAAGTGTAAGGAAGACGAGCTAATGGAGGTAGTCTTAGAGGCCGGAGCAGAGGACTTGAAAAAGGAAGGAAACACCTTCGAAATCATTACCTCTCTAAGCGATTTCGAAAAGGTGAAGAAAACCATTAAGGAGAAGGGGATCGAATATAATTTAGCAGAAGTAACCATGATCCCCAAGGAGGTAAGGAAACTGGATGTCCAGCTGGGGAAGCAGCTTCTACGTTTAATCGATACCTTAGAGGAGCATGACGATGTCCAGCACGTCTATGCTAACTTTGACATCCCTGATGAAGTAATAGAAGAGATGGAGAAGGAATAAAGAATCAATGCAAAATGCCCTTCGCTTCGCTCAGGATACCTCGAAGTATCAAGCGAAGTATCCCGCCCCTCAAGGGATCCCGCAGATCCCTTTTCGGGATCAAGGGAAGAGAAATCGAGGGGCAAAATTAACAATGCAAAATGGAAAGTGAAAAAGACCAGAAAGTGAGATGTCAGATATCAGATGTCAGATATCTGATTAATAACTTATTTACCCGTTAACTCATTAACGTATTTTCGTATTGACGCATCAACGCATTCCGCATAAACGTATCAACTTGTCAACTTATTTACTTTTTACTTTCTTACTTTCTTACTTTTCTACTTTTATACTTCCGAACGAAGTGAGGAAAGATATGATTATTTTAGGGATTGATCCGGGGACGGCAGCTACCGGCTATGGAATAATCGAGACCAAGAAGGGGAAACATAAGGCCCTGGGCTATGGCTGCATCAAGACCACTCCCAAGACCCCCTTTCCCCAGCGACTAAAAATTATCTATCAGGAATTAGGAAAGATTATTCGAGAATATTCCCCGGATGTCGTTGCTATGGAGCAGCTCTTCTTTGCCCGCAATGCAATGACGGCTATCTCTGTTGGTCAGGCGCAGGGGATGCTATTCCTTGCCGCAGCCGATGCTGATTTAGAAGTGGTCAGATATCCTCCTCTGCAGATAAAGATGACCATTACCGGAAAAGGAAGGGCAGAGAAGAGTAAGGTTCAGAAAAAGATTAAAAGATTATTAAGACTAAAAAAGATTCCTCGACCAGTAGACGCCTCAGATGCCCTTGCGGTTGCTTTGTGCCATATCCTCCTCTCTAAAAGTAAGAAAGTAAAGAGATGAAAAAAATTATATTATTAATCTTAATTGCGGTATGTGTTATTCTGGTTGGCTTCCAAGATAGTTCCGGTCCCAAGATTCGGGTAGCCATTTTGATTGATGCTTCATCTGTGAAGATATCTGCTACGGGAAGATTTAAAATCTTTGCTCCTGGAAAGTTGGAGGCCGTAGCTACTGGAGACGAGAATTCTATCTATATGATTCGATCCGGACTCTTTGGTCTAAAGATGGAGGGGCCAGAGGAGTATGGGGATATCTTAGAGATTAAGCCTTTGAGGGATTCTTTTATTAAGGTAAATAACCAGGCCTATCGAGGGGAGATAGAAGTTAGAAAGAGGGACGATGCCTTATTGGTTATCAATGAGGTGGATTTAGAGAAGTATCTCTATGGAGTGATGAAGCATGAGATCTCTCCTGCCTGGCCCAGAGAAGCGGTTAAAGCCCAGGCCGTGGCTGCCAGAAGTTTCGCTTTGAATAAAAAACTAAAGAATATCGGTAAACCCTATGACTTATGCGCCACTATTACCTCTCAGGTATATGGTGGATTAGC
>JAHIPW010000133.1 GCA_018903055.1 bacterium | reverse complement strand
CGGCTCTTAGAAAGGATACATGATATGCCTGAGGCTCTTTACCAGCAGAGGAAAGAGGGAATTCTGATGGGTGCGGCTGCCCGCCTGGAGAAGCATACCCGTAAAGAAGTAGACGTTGAAAAAGAGAAGAAGCGCTTAGCTAAGATATTCGATGAGGCAAGGGCCCTCTCTGACCTGGAGTTCGATTTAAAGAAGGCCGAACTTGCCCAGAAGATTCTGCCAGAGGAGAATAAAGTAAAGACGGAGAAAGAAAGACTGAGGAAGATTGCCCGCTTCTTTCTCTCTCCCAGAATCATTCCCGTCTTAGAAGAGAAGCTATCTCAGGAGAAATGAGCCAAACAAGTTGTCTCTTTCTTCGCTATGCTCAGAAATAAAGGCCATCCGGACAACCGGTGATCAGGGACTAGGATATCCGGATCTCCGGATACCCGGGTCTCCCAGCCCCGAATAACCCGATCATCGGATAGCCTTAATTTTGCAAAACTTGAGCACAAACTTATGTTAAGGCCCCCATAAGACTTTACGAGGGCCTTTTTATTTGTATTTTCTCTCTGAATATGATAAACTTAGTTTAAAAGTTTTGGATAGAAAGAAAAAAGAAATGGAAATAATGAATAAGCAAGAACAGAAGAAATTCTTGTTGCGCAACATAGTGTATATTGTTCTTCTGCTTTACTTAACCTTTCATCTCTTTTGCTACTTTAGATTTGCATCATCCGTTATCACCTTTCCTTATGACATTGATTCAGCAGAAGGCCAGCTTTTAAATGAGGCGTTTCTGCTGAGCAGGAATGAAAATATTTATAGGAACATTAGTTCTTATCCTTTTACCGTAGCTAATTATCCCCCTATTTTTCCATTAGTAACCTCTTTATTTGTCCAACTTTTTGGCCTTTCATTGCTTCCAGGAAGATTTTTGTCTGTTATCTCTACCTTTTTTATCGGCTTTTTTGTCTTTAAGATTGTGCAAAGGTGCACCAAGGATAATACTATTTCTTTAATAGCAGGGCTTTTCTTTTTCCTTTCCAATTGGGTAATCCGCTGGTCAGTCTTATTAAGAGTAGATATGTTTGGAATACTTTTATGCCTTATTGGTATCTATCTTTTCCTTAAGTATGAAAATCATCCTAGAAAAATATTCTTTTCAGCAATCTTCTTCATCCTCGCCCTTTATACTAAGCAATCGCTGCTCGCTGCTCCTCTTTCACTATGTCTCTATCTTCTCCTCACCAATAGAAAAAGATTATGTTTTAAAATGGCAGCAGTTCTTGCTTCAGCAGGCATCGGTATATTTTTAGTACTCAATTTTATCACTCATGGCCAGTTCCGGTTACATACTGTAAGTTACACGATAAGTCAATTTTCAATTGAGAATCTTCTATTTTATTTAAAATTATTCTTTAAAGGGCACTGGCCAATTATAATCCTCGCTGCAAGCTATTTTCTCATCAGAACTCTAAAGAAAAGATCAACTTTAACGGAAATCTATTTCGTACTTGCCTTTCTTGTAGCACTGACTGTGGGAAAAGCCGGCGCTAGCATAAATTATCTAATTGAGTTTTGGATGGTAAGTTGTATTCTACTGGGCTTAGTCATAAAAACTGCTCAGAACATCTCTGGTTCAAGATTACTTAAAAACGGAATGGCTACTCTAATTCTAGTTACTTGCCTTGTACAGTTCTTCCTCTCTGCCTATATCTATCGTCCTGAATCTCCAAATAAACAAGACCGCCTCATTAGTAGTAAGGTCTATTCCTACTTTGCGGCGAGTAAAGGAGATATACTCTCAGAATATCCGACTTTTTTACTCTTCAGTGGCAAAGAAGTTCTTTTCCAGCCCTTTTCCTTAACCCAGTTGTCAAAAAGGGGAATCTGGAATCAAAGACCAATAGTGGAAGATATCCAGAAGAAAAGGTTTTCTTTGATACTATTATCCTACGGCAGGACACGTTGGACCGATGAAATGTTAGAAGCAATAAAGGAAAACTACATCCTTGTTCAGCGTTTAGAGATGTATCGTATCTGGGGAAGGAAGCCACCGGCTCTCTTATTTATCCCCAAAGAACCGGAGAAAATGTCTTGAGAAAAGAAGCCTTAGATAACAGCGCTAAATATCTTCTTATAATCTCGGTTTTTCTTTTGGTTTTTAATCTTGCCTGTTTTACCTTAAGGAATGATGACTTCTTCCATTATCTAAGAACCGGCCAGTATATCTTAGAGACGAAGACCATTCCTCACAAGGATATCTTTTCCCACACCGCTTCCAATCGTCCTTGGATAAACCATGGCTGGCTATCTGGGGTCACATTCTACTCCCTCCACCATTTAGCAGGATTAAAGTCATTAATCCTCTTAAAAGCCTTTATCGCCACTCTTGCCTTCTTCATTCTTTTTAGAATTATGCGTCACAGAGGAGTCAATATTTACCCCGATAGAGCCCCATTTAAGGGCTTACAACCTAGCGAAGCTTCTAATGGAGTCTATCTTGCCTTGGGAGTCATTCTTCTTGCTGCCTTTGTTGTCTATCCTAGGCTTCGCCTCCGTCCCCTCATCTTTTCCTTTCTCTTCCTCTCCCTGTTCTATTATATTCTCCATTCCTTCCAGTATAGAAAAAGAAATCTCTTATTCTTCTTGCCCCTTCTTATGATTCCCTGGGCCAACCTCCACGCAGGATTTTTGGCTGGTTTCATCATCCTCTTTATCTTTTGCTTTGCAGAATCTACAAAGTTAGGAATGAAGAAATATTTTAATCGGGATTGGGGATCAATCTTAAGTGGTAAAGAGCTACGTCTTCTATTCATCATTACCTTCTTAGTCATCCTTACCTCTTTAGTCAACGTCTATGGCTATCAGGCTCTTTCCTATTCCTTCCAGCTTACCGGTAAGGAGATATTTATGGAGAGGGTGAGCGAATGGAGGCCCATAGACTTCTCAAAGATCTTTTATCCCTACTGGATTATGTTTGGCCTGACCATTCTTGCCTTGATATTATCCCGCAGGAAGATCGATTTCACGGATCTGGTCCTTTTCCTAGTCGCTTCCTGCCTCTCCCTCTCTTCAAGAAGACATATCGAGTTATTCGTTATCTTTACTTCTCCCATCTTGGCAAAGCATCTGGATATCATCTTTAAGAAGAGAATGACCTTCAGGCCTAAGACTTGGCTCTTTCCGGCCTCCTTGACAATCCTCATCTTGATTGTTACTTGGACCGCCATCCACTTGCCGTCTCAACTAAGAATAAAGGAGAGACTATTTCCAGATAAAGCAGTCAATTTTATAGAAAAGAATAATCTATCCGGGAATCTCTTCAACCCTTCGGGTTGGGGAGGATACCTCATCTGGAAAAGTTATCCAGAATGCAAAGTATTCATTGATGGTCGCTGCCTGGTCTATGGAGAGAGAATCTATGAGGAGTATGGGGCCATATTCCGTGGCGAATCCGCCTGGGAAAATTTGTTAGACAGGTATAGAGTGAATCTTGTTTTAATTGATTATAGTGGAAAGCATTCTCGACCAAACCTAAGGGATAGACTATGGGAAGATAGAGATTGGCGACTCATCTACTGGGACGACAACACCCTGCTCTATATTAAAAATCTTCCTCAAAATCAGGCACTCATCCATAGATTCGGATATCATTTCCTCAATCCAGATGGGGAAAGAATAGATGTAGAGAAAATTGAGCAGGTAATTAAAGAGTTAAAGAGAAAGTTGATAGAGGATCCTTCCTCTTTTCTTGCTCACCATCTCCTGGGTATGACCTATGGCGAAGAAGGAGAGTTGGATTTAGCGATTGAGGAATTTCAAGAGGCCTTGAAGTTAGGACCAGATGATGCCACCATCCACAGTAACTTAGCCGTTGCCTACTTCAAAAAAGGATTGTTTGTTTTGGCCATTCCAGAGTTTAGAAAGGCTCTAAGCCTCAATCCTGATTCTGCTGAGATTCACTTTAATCTAGCCCGTTCTTATCTTGAAGCCAATATGCCTAAAGAAGCTAAAATAGAATTCAAGAAAGCTTTGTCCAAGAGGGAAACGAGATGATAAAGAAAATATTTTTCACTCTGCTTCTAATGGTGATGACAGTCAACTGCCATGCTCAAGAAGAAGAATTTATAAAAGCCAGAGAAACGATGGTTAAAACTCAGATTGAGGCTCGAAGAATAAAAGACGAGAAGGTCTTAAAAGTAATGAGAACAGTTCCCAGACATAAGTTCGTCCCCCTGCTCTATCAAAAGATGGCCTATAGTGACCGGCCTCTTCCCATTGGTTATGGTCAGACCATCTCCCAGCCCTACATCGTTGCCTTAATGACCGAATCCTTAAAGTTAAAGGGAGACGAGAGGGTTCTTGAGATTGGAACTGGCTCTGGGTACCAGGCAGCCATCCTGGCAGAACTCGCCAAGGAGGTCTATACCATCGAAATTATTCCTGGATTGACAAAGAGGGCAGAGGAGACGCTAAAGAGACTAGGCTATGAAAATATCAAGGTAAAGTGTGGTGACGGCTACTTGGGCTGGCCAGAATATGCTCCGTTTGACGCCATAATCGTTACCTGTGCTCCAGACCATATTCCCCAGCCCCTGATAGATCAATTGGCAGAAGGGGGAAGGATGGTCATTCCCATTGCTGATACCTATCCCCAGAGACTGACCCTTATTCAGAAAAAGAAGGGCAAAATCGTCCAAGAAATTATTACCGGCTGTATGTTCGTTCCCATGACGGGTGAAGAAATCAAAAAACATAAATAAATAATGATTACAGCGATGTGAATTAACGATTATGGGGATAAAATCTCCAATAGGATTAAAAATCACTGTAATCCCATATAAATTTTATAAAAAACTCTTGACATTGCTAATTTTTAGTGCTTTAATTATTCTGTAAAATTAATTCTTTTACTTTTCTACTTTCTACTTTTTCATTGTTCATTTTTACTTTTTACTTGTTACTTTTTACTTGTTACTTCCACCGGAGGTGGGTAATGTATGTTCCAACCAAAGTATTCTTAACCAAGGGAGTGGGAAGGCATAAGGAGAAGTTAACCAGTTTTGAGCTTGCCCTGCGCAACGCCCAGATTGCAAAGTATAATATCGTAAACGTCTCAAGCATCGTTCCTCCTGCCTGCCAGCTTATTCCCTTAGCAGAAGGATTGAAATATCTTGCTCCCGGACAGATCATCTACTGCGTGATGAGCAGGAACGCTACCAACGAACCCCACCGCCTCATTGCTGCATCCATTGGGATAGCCATCCCCAAGGATCCTATCCAATATGGCTATCTCTCAGAGCACCACTCTTTTGGAGAGACGGAACAGAAGGCCGGGGATTATGCCGAGGATTTAGCCGCCTATATGCTGGCCACTATCTTGGGAGTAGAGTTTGAGATTGGGACAAGTTACGATGAAGAGAAGGAACTCTGGAAAATATCTGGCCAGACGGTAAAGACTGCTAACATTACCCAGTCTGCTATTGGAGATAAAGATGGTTCGTGGACTACAGTCTTAACCGCTGCCATCCTTCTCCCCCCGGTAGAGATGCCAGAAATAAAACCAATAGAAGCCAAAGAGGAATCTAAAATACCATCGCTGAAAGTGGAAAAAATACCTGAACCAAAAAGGGAGCCGGTAAAAGTTTGATTTCTAATAATTTTGGAGATATAGAAAGGAAATTTTCTGATTTTAAAAAATCCAGAGTAATCATCCTTCCCGTTCCTTATGAAGCAACGACTACTTATAAGAAGGGGACCAAAGAGGGACCCAAGGCAATCATCGATGCCTCCCAGAATATGGAACTATACGATGAGGAGACAAATTGCGAACCTTATAAGGTTGGGATTCATACCCTGATAGAATTTAAAGAAGGATTTGATAGCCCCCAAAAGATGATTGAGGCCCTGGCAGATAAAGCTCAGGGCCTTTTTTCTTTAGGAAAATTGGTCATTGCTCTAGGTGGGGAACATACCGTTACCTTGGGAATGGTAGAAGGTCTGGGGAAGAAGGAAAAGGATTTTTCCATCCTCATCCTCGATGCCCATGCTGATTTAAGAAATTCCTATGAGAAAACGAAGTACTCTCACGCCTGTGTTTCTCGAAGGCTCATAGAAAAAAACAGAATCGTTCAGGTGGGAATAAGGAGCCTCTCTCAGGAAGAAGCAGACTTTATCAAAGAGAAAAATTTAAAACCCTTCTATGCCAAGGATATTATAGGTAAAAAAGATTGGATGAAAGAAGTAATCTCCCGCCTTTCAGATAAAGTTTATCTTTCTCTCGATTTGGACTTCTTAGATCCCTCCATTATACCTGCCGTAGGAACCCCGGAACCCGGGGGGCTGGGGTGGTATGAGACATTAAAATTTCTGCGACTCCTCACCAAAGAGAAAAAGATCTTAGGCATCGATGTTGTGGAACTCTGCCCTACCCCTCTTGACATATCCGTGCCCATCCGTGTTTCTAATCCGTGCCCATCCGTGTTTACCGCCGCAAAACTCATCTACAAACTCATCGCCTACCTCACAACTCCTTAAACTGCCACCCCTGAAGTGCTTTTCAGCCGTTCCCGCTTGTTTTTTTATTCTTCTCTCCCTTTATTCTTAAATTCTTATGCTTTTTGATGAAATCAAAAACCCGCCGAAAAGGCGGGTATTTAATAATATTTAATAAATCTAGAATGCAAGCGAAGCCCTAAACCATAAGGGATAGGGCGAAGCGCATTCTACATTTGAAAAAAAATTTTGTTTGTTTTTTTCTTTGAATATGGTAAAATTGTTTGTAGAGGTGCGGGAATGAACCCCGCACCTTTAGACAGGGGTAAGAAATGAATATAAAAAGGTGCGGGATAAAGAAAACTTTGATTTTGGCCACACTTTTCATAATTCTTTTGACTTTGTCTCTTTATGCTCAAGTTCAAAAGACCCAGGCCACACCGAAGAAAGAGGTTAGGAGACCAGCGGTAGCCGGTGCCTTCTATCCTGGTAGTAGACTCCTTCTCCAGAGGCAGGTGGATGGTTTCCTATCAAAGGCAAAGAGGGTAGAATTAGAGGGAGAACTCGTTGCTT
>JAHIPW010000132.1 GCA_018903055.1 bacterium | reverse complement strand
CGATCATTCCGGAACCTAAGATCTCCAGCCACCCGGTTCTCTTACAGACTGAGCATCCTTTCCCCTTACAGATGAGACAACCGATATCTACCTCTGCAGAAGGTTCAGTATAAGGGAAGAAGGAGGGACGAAATCGAATGGGGGTGTCTGGGCCGAATAATTCGTTCAGGAAGACTTCTAATACTCCTTTTAAATGAGAAAAACTAATTTCCTCATCGACCATAAACCCCTCCACCTGATGGAACATAGGGAGATGGCTGGCATCCACTGCCTCATATCTATATACCTTGCCCGGCGAAATAATCTGGATGGGAGGTTTCTCCTTCTCCATAACATGGATTTGAACGGGAGAAGTATGACTTCTTAATAAAAATTGAGGGACGCGGGATGAGGGACGAGAGACGAAATCTTTACGTGTCTTCTTTGGCTTTCGACTATTGACTATTGACTTTTGACTGTGTAAGTAGAAGGTATCAAGCATTCCTCTCGCTGGATGACCGGGAGGCATATTAAGGGCTTCAAAGTTATAGTAATCGGTCTCTATTTCTGAGCCCTGAACGATGCGAAAGCCCAATCTTGAAAAGATTCCTGTTACCTCATCTAGAACCTGGGTTATGGGATGAAGTCCGCCCAAGGAGGGCTTCTTTCCTGGAAGGGTGAGATCAAGGGAAGGTAGGACTCGCTTTTCTTTAAGTCTCTCTTTCCTTTCTTCTATCTTTCGATTTAAGTCCTTCTTTATCTCGTTTGCCAATCTCCCTAGGGAGGGACGTAGCTCCTTGGGCAATTTTCCTATTCCCTGGATAAAGAGAGTAAGAAAACCTTTCCTCCCCAGATACCTTACCCTCAGAGCCTCTAATTCCTCAAGGGTCTGGGACTTTTTAAGGGCTTCTTCTATCTCTTTCCGAATTTTCAGAAGTCTCTCTTTCAATTTCTATTCCTTACAAGAGAGTTTCTTGAGTTTGGATAGGCTCTCATCCTTGCCGATGACCATTAGGTGATCTCCTTTTTCAATCCTATCCTCTGCCTTGGGAGTCATATTGACCGTCTCCACAAAGTCTGTTTCTCCGGTCTTGGTGAGATGGGGAACCTTCTTCTTTATGGTGATGATATTTGCTTCATACTTCGCCCTTATATTGAGATCCCTAATCGTCTTTCCCACAAAGGCCTTTGGGGCAACGATTTCCATGATGCTGTGACCGGGAGCTAATTCTATCTGCTCCAGGACACTGGGAGTAACGAGGGTCTGGGCCAGCCTCTCACCCATCTCCCTCTCTGGAAAGATGACCTTGTCTGCCCCGATCTTCTGCAGTATCCTTCCATGGCGCGCATTGAGGGCCTTGGCCACTACCTCCTTTACCCCAATCTCCTTTAACAAGAGGGTAATCAAAATACTCGCCAGCATATCGGTTGCAATAGCCACTATGGCGACATCTACATCCTCAATCCCTACTGCTTTCAGGGCCTTCTCATCCGTACCATCGAGCTCTACTGCCTGGGTAACGAGATCGCTTATCTCCTTTACCTTTTCTTCGCTTTCGTCAATGGCCAGTACCTCACATCCGGCATTAACCAGGGTTCGGGCTACGCTTGAGCCAAACCTTCCCAGGCCAATTACCGCAAACTGTCTCGCCATCTTTTATTCCTCCTTTGCTTATATAGTTCGGAGCACGCTCTCCTGACCATTGGTCGGGGTCGCTTGCCTCGCACCGAGTGCTCGGCACGAGGTGAGTTCGGTGTTCGGTGTATTTGTCTCCGAACTCTGAACTGTTAACTCCGAACTGTTTAGCCGATCATCACTCTCTCTTCCGGATACTTATATAATGGCGCGTATTCCCTCTGACCCATGGCCACAGCAATGGTTAAGGGGCCGATCCTCCCCATAAACATGGTGATGGTGATTATGATTCGTCCCAGATTAGAGAGAGTATCGGTTATTCCCGTTGATAATCCAACCGTGCCAAAAGCACTAAAGACCTCGAAGAGGACTTTAATGAATTCTTTTCCTTCAGTAAGTAAGAGAAGAAAGGTCGCTAAAACAACTAAACCAAAGGCAAAGGCAACGACCGTTAATATCTCTCTGGTGACTTTATGAGAAATGGTTCTTTTAAAAATAGTTATCTCTTTTTTCCCTCGGAAGAAGGTCCAGATAGTGACCAGGAAGACTCCAAAGGTAGAGGTTTTTACTCCTCCCCCGGTAGAACCAGGAGAGGCGCCGATGAACATTAATATCATCAATAGAAAGAGGCTTGCTCCCCTCATCTGGCCAATTTCTAAGGTATTGAAGCCCGCTGTTCGGGGGGTAATGGCTTGAAAGACGGCCCCTAGTATCTTTCCCCCCACAGGGAGAGTGCTTAGAGTATTATTTCTTTCCAGAAGGAAAATAAGGGGGACAGAGAGAACGATGAGGAAGAAAGTCATGGATAGGACTACTTTGGTATGGAGGCTTAAGGTCTCCTTCTTCCCTGGGCGATATCTTCTGAGATTGGTTAGAACAGTAAATCCCAATCCACCCAGAATAATTAGAAGAAGCATGGTAACATTTATTACCGGATCAGCTTGGTAACCTACCAGGCTATCTTTAAAAAGGGAGAACCCGGCATTGCAGAAGCCGGAGACGGCATGGAATACGGCACAGTACCCAGGATAACTAATACCCATCCCTTTCCACCTCAGATAGAGAAAGATGGCTCCCAATCCCTCGATGCTCAGGGTCAGAATAATAACATATCTTAAGAGAACCCTTATCCCTCCCAGGGTAGAGTGCTTCAGGGCCTCCTGGACAACCAACCTTTCCCGCAGGCCAAGGCGCCTGCCAATCATGAGGCCAAATAATGTGGCCATGGTCATGATCCCCAAGCCACCGAGCTGAATGAGCACTAATATGACCAGTTGGCCGAAGAGAGAGAAATAACTTCCGGTATCGACCACTTTCAGACCAGTAACGCAGGTGGCACTGGTTGCGGTGAAAAGGGCATCCACAAAGGGAAGCCTCTGACCATTGGCCGTGCTTATGGGTAGGGAGAGAAGGATGGTCCCTATGGTAATAGCGGCTAGAAAGCCCAGAGCAAGGATCTGAGCCGGATTCAGTCTGGCCTTCGCCATTTACTCTCCTTTACAACCGCAGAGGTCACAGAAAAAACGCAGAGGTCGCAGAATTTAAAGAATTCCGTCTTTCGTCATTCGTTTTTCGGTTGCGAGGCTCGTTTCGTCTTACGTCTATCGGTTGCGTCTTTTTACGAAAGACGTTTGACGATTACCGTGACGAGCTGCGTAACCGCAACCGATTACCGATAACCAATCACTGATTACTGGCCCCTTCTGTGTTCTCAGTGGTATTCTTCTTAGCAATATCTATCAGTTGGGTAAAGGTGTCTGGGTCATTTATGGCTAAATCGGATAGAATTTTGCGATCGATTTCTACTTTTGCATTCTTCAGTCCATTAATGAACCTATTATAGCTCATTTCCCGACTGCGGCAGGCAGCATTTATCCTTGAAATCCACAAGCGTCTAAAGTCCCTCTTTCTTCTCTTTCGGTCTCGATAGGCATAAACCAGGGACCTGGTCACAGCCTCTTTGGCTGTTCGATAGAGCCTGCTCTTTGCTCCGTAATAACCCTTAGCAGCCTTTAATATTCTCTTCGTCTTTCTCTTTCTTGCTGGGGCATACTTTGTCCTTACCATGAAAACCTCACTTTGTTCGGTTCGTTTACCGTTAACCGTTAACCGTGAACGGTAAACCAAAAGTGCCTATGGCACTTCATCCGTAGGGAATTAATCTCTTGATGCGTTTCACATCGGCCTTATGAATGAGACCCGATTTCTTAAGGCCTCTTTTCCTCTTGGCGCTTTTCTTTGTCAGGATGTGGCTTTTATAGGCCTTCTTTCTCTTGATCTTTCCCTTCTTAGTTAATCTGAACCTTTTGGCTGCTCCTCTTTTGGTTTTTATTTTAGGCATCTCTTTCCTCGCTTCTTAAGCACAGATTAGCACAGATTTTATCATACTGATTAGCACTGATTTAATCCGTGCTCATCTGTTTTGTAATCCGTGCTCATCCGTGTTTTGATTTGAGAACCATGGTCATATTGCGGCCTTCCAGTCTGGGACTGCTCTCCACTTCCGATATCTGGTTTGTCTCTTCAATCAATCTGTCTAAAAGGCGCCGACCCAACTCAGGATAGGAGATCTGTCTCCCTAAGAACATGATGGTCACCTTAACCTTATCTCCTCTTTCCAAGAATTTCAGGGCCAGGCGTTTCTTCACCTGATAGTCATGCTCTCCAATTTTAATTCTCATCTTCACTTGCTTAATTTCATAGATCTTCTGTTTCTTCCTTGCTTCTCGCAATTTTTTCTCTCGCCAGTATTTAAACTTCCCATAGTCCATTACCTGGCAGACGGGGGGAGAGGCCTGGGGAACAATCTCTATTAAGTCTAAACCCTCTCTTTTCGCAATCTCCAGAGCCTTTCCGATATCCATGACTCCCAGTTGATTATCTTCTCTGCCAATCAATCTCACTTCTTTTGCCGAGATGGCCTCATTCACTCTTAATTCTCTCTTGATTTTCTTCACCTCTCTTTACCCCGTTTAAAGATTTGAAAAGTCTTTTTCAAACGAATCTTTAACGGGTCTTAAAAAATTTGGATGGCAAAAACCATCCTTTAAAATTTTAACACTCTTTCCTTTCAATTGCAAGAAAAATTCTTCTGAGGAACTTATCTACCTTCACCTCTCCTAAATCCTCTTCGCTTCTCAGCCTCAGAGCCACGCTCCCGCTCTTCACTTCTTTATCTCCAATGATGAGCATATAGGGAACTTTCTCTATCTGGGCCTCTCGAATCTTTTTGCCAATCTTCTCACTCCGCCTGTCTAATTCCACCCTCAGATTCTCTTTCTCTAATCTTTTCTTTATCTCTGAAGCATACTTCAGGTGACGATCAGCGATAGGAAGTATTTTCACCTGAACCGGAGCTAACCATACCGGAAAGGCCCCCCCATAATGTTCAATCAAGACCCCCAGGAACCTCTCTATACTTCCCAATAAGGCCCGATGGACCATAACACATCTACGCTTCTTACCATCTCTTTCCGTATAGGTGAGGTCGAATTTTTCCGGGAAGTTGAAGTCCACCTGAATGGTAGAACACTGCCAGAGCCTTCCCAGGGCATCCGAGACCTGGATATCAATCTTCGGTCCATAGAAGGCCCCCTCACCCAGAGCAATTTCATAATTTAAACCACTCTCTTTTAAGGCCTCCCTTAAGGCTTTTGTAGCATGTTCCCAATTCTTCTTACTTCCAATATAATCCTCTGGCCGGGTAGACAGGATAAACTTAAAACCGAAGTTAAAGGTCTTCAGGATATCTAAGGCAAAGGAGATCGTATTCTCTATCTCCTCTTTGAGTTGAGCCGGAGTACAGAAGATGTGCCCATCATCCTGGGTAAATCCTCTGGCTCTCATTAGGCCATGCATTACCCCGCTTCTCTCGTGCCTATAGACCGTTCCCAATTCAAAGTATCTTATCGGTAGGTCTTTATAGCTCCTGGTCTTGCTCTTATAGATTAGCACGTGGCCGGGACAGTTCATGGGCTTTACGGCATACTCCTGCTCTTCAATCTTGAAGAAATACATTAGTTCTCGATAGAAGTCATAGTGGCCGGACCTCTT
>JAHIPW010000131.1 GCA_018903055.1 bacterium | reverse complement strand
GGACTCGAGGTCCCCGAGGGAGAGTTCGGAGACTTGGAAGGGAGAAAGTGAAACGGAGAGGCAAGGGGTGTTTGAGCGTAACTGTTATTAACCGATATTAACCGTTATTAACTGATATTAACCAAATGTAAAATGGTGAAACGGGGAAACGGGGAAAGAGAAAGAATGTAAAATGTCTACCTACGGTAGATCTCCCAAAGGGAGACAAAGTGAAAAATTGAAAAATTCAGAGATAAAAGACTGGCTCATACTGAGAGCAATACCTGGCATTAGTGATAATCTATATAAGAGATTAATAGAGAGGTTTAGTTCACCAGAAAAAGTTTTAGGGGCGAAGGAAGATGATTTAGCTAAGGTTCCGGAGATAAGAAGGGATGTCGTCCGAGCCATTGTAAGGGGGAGAGAAGGAATCAACATCAGTGAAGAATTGGAACGGATTAAAAGGTATAAGATAGACATTATTACCTTAAATGACGAATCCTATTCTGAAAATCTGAAGGAAATCTATGATCCTCCGCCCTTGTTATATGTTAAGGGAAAAATAAAGAAAGAGGATAAGAATGCCATTGCCATCGTGGGTTCCAGAAGGGCCACCACCTATGGCAAGTTGACCGCTCAGAAGCTCTCCGCCCAATTGGCGGCTCAGGGAATAACCATAGTAAGCGGCATGGCCCGGGGAATTGACTCCGAGGCCCATAAGGCCGCCTTAGCCGTGGGAGGGAGGACCATCGCTGTCTTAGGATGTGGAATAGACGTTGTCTATCCTCCAGAGAATAGGGCGCTTGAAGAAAAGATTGCCTCATCGGGAGCAGTAATTACTGAATTTCCCTTTGGCACCAGACCTTTTGCGGGAAACTTTCCTAAGAGAAATAGGATAATTTCGGGTCTCTCCTTAGGAGTGGTAATCGTTGAGGCCGCAGAGAAGTCAGGAGCTCTCATCACCGCCCGCTTTGCCCTGGAGCAGGGAAGGGAGGTCTTCGCTGTCCCCGGTTCTACCGTCTCTCCCTATAGCAGGGGAACCCATAACCTGATAAAGGAAGGAGCAAAGTTAGTAGAGGATATCGATGATATCTTAGAGGAGTTGGAATCCTTAATTCAGGTTCGCAAGGGAAAAGGGGAAGAGGCTAAGGGATTTCCTAAGCCCCCCTTATCAAAGGAGGAAGAGATCATCTATAATCTAATTACTCAAGAGCCAAAACATATTGATATTCTCATTCAGGAGAGTAAACTACCCGCCCAAGGGGCCATGGTCGTTTTGACCAATCTTCAGATAAAGAGTCTGATTAAAGAATTATCTGGCAAAAATTTTGTTAGAAAGAGATAAGCCCCGTTGGAGATAAGTTGAGAGAACATGTTTTACATTTACCCCGTTAGAAATGAATCTGTTCTGTTAAATTTGAGTATGGAAGGTCTAATGAGAGAAAGATTGAATAAATCGAGGTTGGGAAAGGATTTCTAACGGGGCAGGTATAATGAAAAGCAAAAAGAATGGTAAATGGTATACTGGTTCAACAAATAATCTACGCCCCGTAGATATGAAATTATCAACGGGGCTATCTCCAACGGGGTAAGCCATGCATAGTCGAATAATGGATATCATTAGTTTCATCATCAAGGAGATTTTAGGGGGGAAGGACCTCTTCGAAACCGAGACTGAAATCGTGGAGAGTTTGATGGATCAGGGATATAGTTTAGAAGAGATTAACTCCGCTTTTGATTGGCTGTTCTCCCTGGTCACCAAGGGAATGACCAAGAAGAGGATCAAGCCCACCACCTCCAAGAGGATTCTCCACCACCTGGAAAGGCTGAAGCTATCCCCCCAGGCCTATGGGCTCTTGATTAAGATGCAGGAGTCAGGACTCATCAACCCGACCCAGCAGGAAGAGATCATTGAACAGGCTCTTACTTCTGGTGAGGAGGTGGGTCCAGAGGAGATAAAGAGGATCGCTGGCCAGGTGGTCTTTGGAAACTCCTATCATAAGTGGGAAGGAGACTTAGACTAAGAGAGTAAAGAAATCAATGCAAAATGTAAAATTAGCAATGCAAAATGTAAAATTAATCCGCTTTAAACAGTTCAATTTGCAAACAGATAAATCAAAAACCAATAATTTTCCAGTGAGGATAAGATGACCAAGGCCTTAGTCATCGTTGAATCACCAGCCAAGGCAAGGACCATAAATAAATTTCTGGGGAAAGAATACCTGGTTGAATCCTCGATGGGGCATATCAAGGACCTGCCCAGAAAGGAACTGGGTGTAGATCTCGACAGAGACTTTACCCCCAGCTATTACATTATTTCCAGTAAGGCAGAGACTTTAAAGAAACTGAAAAAACTGGCGAAAAGAGTCCAGAAAATCTATCTTGCTCCTGATCCGGATAGGGAGGGGGAGGCCATCTCCTGGCACCTCTACAATGAGTTGAAGAGAATCACCAATGACATAAAAAGGATCGTCTTTCATGAAATTACTAAGGAAGCCATTAAGGAGGCCTTAGCCCATCCGCGAGAAGTGGACCAGAATCTAGTCAATGCCCAACAGGCAAGAAGGATATTAGATAGAATCGTAGGCTATAAGATAAGCCCCTTGCTCTGGAAGAAGGTGAGGAAGGGGCTCTCTGCGGGGAGGGTGCAGTCTGTGACCTTAAGGCTCATCTGTGAGAGAGAGAAAGAGATCAAGTCCTTCAAGCCGGAGGAGTACTGGTCGATTCATACCAGACTTCAGGGAAAAAGTAAAGAAATATTTGAAGCAGACTTAACGAAAATTGAGAATAAGAGACTAAAGGTTACTAATCAGATTCAGGCCCAAGAGATCTCTTCTCAATTAGAGAAGGAAGAATTTGTTCTGGAGAAGATTACAAGGGGAGAGAGGAAAAGGTTTCCTCTTCCTCCCTTCATCACCTCCACTCTCCAGCAGGAGGCAGTGCGGAGGTTCCATTTTTCGGCCAAGAGGACCATGAGGATTGCTCAACAACTCTATGAAGGTCTGGATATCGGAGACGGGGAGATGGTAGGCCTTATCACCTATATGAGAACCGACTCTTTCCAGGTAGCCCAGAGCGCTATCAAAGAGGTGAGAGAGTATATCAGAAAGGAATCCGGGAAAGATTTTCTTCCTCCCAAGCCAAGGTATTATAAGAGTAGGAAGAGAGCCCAGGAGGCCCACGAAGCTATTCGTCCCACTTCCTGCTATCGCACTCCAGAGAGATTGAAAGAGCATCTGACTCCTGAGCAGTATCGGCTCTATTCCCTAATTTGGAATAGGTTCCTTGCCTCTCAGATGAAAGAGGCCCTATTGGAAAAGAGGACATTTAAAATTAAAGCGGGAAAGTTTTTTCTATCCGCTTCTGATTCCCGGATGAAATTTGAAGGATTCCTTTCTCTCTACCCCGGGGATAATGCTTTTAACGAAAAGTCCCTCCCCGCCCTGAAAGAGAAAGAGGCCCTAAAGTTATTGGAGGTTCTTCCTGCCCAGCACTTCACCCAACCACCCCCTCGGTTTTCAGAGGCCAGCCTCATCAAGACCTTAGAGGAGGAAGGGATCGGTCGCCCCTCAACCTATGCCTCCATCATGGAGGTCATCAGGAGCCGGGACTATGTTGAAAGTCATAAGGGAAACTTCCATCCCACTCCCTTAGGGGAGATGGTTATTGAACTGCTGATCAAGAGCTTTCCCGATATCCTGAACGTCAAATTTACCTCTTACCTGGAGGATAAGCTGGATGAGGTGGAGGAAGGAAGGGTGGACTGGGTGGATCTTTTACGCTCCTTCTATGGTCCTTTTG
>JAHIPW010000191.1 GCA_018903055.1 bacterium | reverse complement strand
TCCACAACCGATACATTGCAACCATGTCTGACTAATATCAAATGATTTCTTTTTCTCCACTGTTCCCTCCTTTCAGATTTTATCTGATAAGTATTATTAAGTTGTTAAAGATATATCTTTTATTTGTTAAAATCATACTGATATTTAAGAGAAAAATCAAGCAAATTTATTGTCTTATTATGCCTCACTATGCCCTACTATGCTCCGCGGGTAGAACAAAGTTAGAGCTTGGTATTTTGAGAAATCCCCTATCATTTAATATAGTTATTAATAAAAAGAATTAGATTTGACTTTTTTAATATTTAATGCTAAAAATTGCTTGTAGTTGTACATTTACAATTTTATAACAATAATATGGCGTGATAAAATTCAAACAGCTCATTAAACCAAAAACCTATTAAGAAGGAGGGAAAGATGGGAAAAACAGCGTTTCAGAAAATAATTGATAATCATTTGGTAAGAGTGTTTCCTGATGGCAGGATGGTGCTTAATCTTGACTGGGTCTGGTGCCACGAAATTACAACTCCAAACGCCATACTTGACATGACAGCGCGCGGATACGATATCGTCTTTAACCCAAACAAAGTTAAAACCATGATTGACCATGTTAACCCGGCAAAAGACACGGCATCCGCTATTCAAGGCAAGATTATTCGTGAGTGGAGCGCTAAGCACGGCATTGAATTTCTTGATGTTGGACGCAATGGCGTATGCCACGCAATCATTCCGGAAAAAGGATGGATTAATCCGGGTCAAATCGGCATCATGGGAGATAGTCATACCTGTACGCATGGATCATTCTGCGCATTTACGGCTGGTGTCGGTACAACGGACTTAGAGAATGGAATTATTACCGGACTCTGGATTTGCCCGCCACAGAAAATTATTCGCGTAAACTTCAACGGTAAGTTGCCAGTAAATGTTTTTGCGAAAGACCTCATTCTAACTTTCATTAACAAGATTGGCGTCAAGGGCGCGACTAATGCCGTGCTTGAGTTTGGTGGCAATATCATTAGCGAGATGAGTATGGAAGGACGAATAACAATCGCCAACATGGCGGTAGAGGCCGGCGCGACTTCAGGAATGATGATGGCTGACGAAAAAACGATTGAATATCTATGGCCAGCTTTATATCAAAGATATGCCAACACAGAACACGTGCTGGATAACTTTATGAGCTGGAATAGCGACCCTGATGCAGTTTACGACCAACTGATTGACATTGACGTAACTAACATGGCCCCTGTAATCACTAACAATTATTCCCCAGGCGATGTAGTAAATGTTTCCGCGCTTGCCGGAAAAAAAGTTGATCAAGTTTACATCGGTTCATGTACCAACGGACGCTTAAGCGATTTAAGAGTTGCCGCAAATATCTTTGATATTGTAGGAAACAAAATTTCGGACAGTGTCAGGTGTATTGTCGTACCCGCAACCCAGCACATTTATGAAATGGCGCTCAATGAAGGCTTAATTGATATTTTCGTAAAAGCGGGATGTTTCGTTTCTGGACCGACTTGCGGAGCTTGCCTTGGTTTAAGCTGTGGAGTTTTGGCTCCCGGAGAGGTATGTGTTTCCACAACAAATCGCAATTTCCCAGGACGCATGGGTAAAGATGGTATGGTGCATTTAACATCGCCAGCAACTGCGGCATTTACAGCTATCCATGGAATTATCTCTGAACCGCCAACCAACCTATGCGTAATCGTCGTAGATAGGGAAAGGGATGCGCCCGAATTTGAAGCTACAATACCAACAAACTGGAAAGAATGCGAAGTTAAAAAGTTAGATTACGCTCAACTTCTCGCCGGAATTAGTAAAAGCGCCAACAAGAACTTTTCGGGCAGAGTGTTTTATTTACCAATTGACAATATTGACACCGATCAAATCATACCGGCTAAGTATTTAACCGAAATAAGGAAGGAAGAGTTTGGTAAACATTGCCTTGAAGACGCTCCAATACTGACCGAGGAAAGGATTAAGCTTTGTCAGTCGCAGATACTGATTGCTCGCGAAAACTTCGGCTGCGGATCTTCAAGAGAGCACGCGCCGTGGGCATTGGAAGGCGCGGGTATTAAATGTATTATCGCATCAAGTTTCGCTCGCATTTTTGAGAACAATATGTTTGCGAACGGTCTTCTTTGCATCACCCTCAATAAAGTTTTAATAGATAGACTTTTTGAAGAGAAGCCAGATGAAATACATATCAACATTAAAGAC
>JAHIPW010000130.1 GCA_018903055.1 bacterium | reverse complement strand
AGTTGAGGCGGGACTTGACAATGGCTACACCGTAATAGTTACCGCAGACCACGGAAGCGCTGAGGAGAAGCTATATCCGGACGGTACCCCAAAGCCCGCCCATTCCTCTAATCCTGTTCCTTTCATAGTAATTAGCAATGAGCCAGGGCAGGTGAAACTGAAGAAGGGTGGCCAGAAGGACGTGGCTCCTACCATACTAGAAATAATGGGTCTTAAAAAACCTAAAGAGATGACCGGAAAATCCTTGATAATCAGTGATTAGTGATCTGTGATCTGCCTGCCCCGTTAGAGCCTTATTCTGATAAAGTTTCATATAGAAACTTGTAATTTAGAAAAACTATAGTGGGGCTATTTAAAAAGGTATTTACTAGGTCTCTAACGGGGTGAATAATAAATCTGTGTGAATCCGTGTTTTGGAGAGAGGATGAAGGATAAGAAAATAGACGAACTCATTGAGCAGGGGAAGTTCTACTTTCTCAATAGACAGTATGACGAGGCCCTCTCAGAATTTCAGAAGGCATTAAGACTCGATCCGGGAAATGCCCGGATTTTATACAACCTGGGGGTTATCTACGAGAGCAAGGAGGATATTGAGATTGCCAAGACCCTTTACCTAAAGGCCTTAGAATTAGACCCCAAATTGGGCGAGGCCCAGAAGCACTTAGATAAATTAGTAGGAACTTCAGAAGAAGATTAAGGAGGTGAATATGGAAGACCCGAGAATATTAGTAGCAGATGATGAGGCAGTGATTCGCAATCTCTTCAAGAGAATATTAGAGTCCAAGGGACATCAGGTAGTAACGGCCAAGGATGGCTCGGAGGCCCTGGATAAGATAAAGGAGGAGCCCTTTGATGTCATCTTTCTGGATATCGTCATGCCGGGCATAGGTGGCTTGAAGGCCTGTCAGACGATTGAAAGGATTAATCCCGAGGTCAAGATTGTCATGATGACCGGTTATGGAACAGAAGTGGAAGAGGAAATAGAAAGGTCCCTGAAGGCCGGAGCCTATGAATGTCTCTACAAGCCCTTCACCATTCAGGAGCTACTGGATACTCTGGAGAAGGTATTAAAGAAGTGAGCCCCGCACCTTTAAAGAAAGACAGAAAATGAATATGAAAAGGTACGGGATAAAAGTCTGCATCAAGGAATAATTAGATGAAAAGAGTTTATATCCGGACATTTGGCTGCCCCCACAGATTTCTAAGAAATCTAGACGCAGGGGCAACCGTGTTTAAGTTTTGAGGTAATTCATTCATGAAAGTTTACCTCAAAACTTACGGTTGCCAGATGAATGTCTATGACTCTGAGATTATGGCTGGACTATTGTTGGTCAAGGGTTATGAAATTGCAGAGGATATGAATGAGGCAGACATCATCCTATTGAACACCTGTTCCATAAGAAAGAAGGCAAATGAGTATAATAAGGAAATTAAAGAGCGGGGATTTGCGTTCTATTGGAAGCGCTGACAAGAAGGCGGTATTCTCTATGAATTGTAAAAGTTGTGGAATGCCGATGGAGAAACCCGAAGACATGATTGACATAGGATGATTAGAGTGCTTGCAGAAGACAGGTAAATTATAAAAGACTCTGGAGATACGATAATTATGTCTCTAACAAAATTTATTAGGGATGCCCAAAGCAAATTTGAGGCAATTCCAGCTCCTTGTGCCATATTTTACGATGCGATAGTAGTGAAGATTCTTCGAAAGCCGGAAAAAAAGATAATTAATGACATAGTTGAGAAAATAGGAAGCGGTGCTATTCTTGATTTAGGTTCAGGGACAGGTTATTTATCAATAGGGATTGCAAAGAGGGTACCAGGCCTACAGGTTTATGGCATTGATCTGAGCAGACAGATGGTCAAGATCGCAAGACGTCATGCGAAAGGAATTGAAAATGCTCAATTTGTGTTCGGCAATGCTGCCGATCTTCCTTTTGAAAGTGATTCGATTGATTTCATCGTTAGTACAGGCTCTTTGCATCACTGGAAGAAACCAGTCAAGGTATTCGATGAATGTTATCGCGTTTTAAGAAATGGTAAAGAAGCGTGGATATATGATCCATGCCCTGATGCTCTCAAAGATGATATTGATAAGGCAAAAAAGGAATACGGGGTTTTGGGGCGCCGATTTTTAATCAAAATTACCCAACTTCATGGTTTTAGTAAGGAAGAGTACGAAAACAAAATTAAGGGTATTTTAGACCAAACCACATTCAAAGATAGTTATCAAATGGAACTAACTGATATTTGGATGAAGATCACACTTAAGAAGTAGAGATGAAAATTATTCTAACCTGGTTAGATTTTAAAGGTTAAATGACTAAAATATTATGAAAAAAATCTTTATTCGCACTTTCGGATGTCAGATGAACGTTCGTGATTCTGAGGTTATTACAGGATTGCTAATGAGGCAGGATTATCAAGCCGTGACTGAAGAAGTAGAGGCCGATATTATAATATACAATACCTGCTCGGTTCGCCAGCATGCTGAGGATAAGGTCTGGTCAGAATTGGGAAGGTTTCGAGAACGCAAATCTCCAAGCCGAACCCCGAACCCCGAATCCCGAAAACCGATAATAGGCTTGGTTGGCTGTATGGCGCAAAATTATAAGGATGAGATTTTCAAGCGCGCACCTCAAGTGGATTTTGTGGTTGGTCCCTCAGATATTCATAAGATTCCAGGGATTATTGAAAAGGTCACAAAGCCCCAGGGTCACAGGGTCACAAGTCGAGGCTTGTTTGAATCCAAGATCTGGGAGACGGATGGCAATATAAGGCTTGATGATATTTATCATACCGGATTCTACAAGGATAAAAATCATGCTTATACAGTAATCTCCGAGGGTTGTTCTAATTTCTGCTCTTATTGTGTTGTACCTTATGTGCGCGGGGAATTAAAAAATAGAAATTATAAGGATATTATAAAAGAGATAGAAGGGGCAGTAGATAAAGGGATAACTAACATTACGCTCTTAGGCCAGAACGTATGTGCCTATCAATATGGAGATGTTAATTTGGTTAAGCTCCTTAAACTCGTTAATCCGGTTAAAGGCCTAAAGGAATTTAGTTTTGTTACTTCGCATCCTAAGGATACAGTAGTTGATTTATTCAGGGCAATGAGAGATTTAGAGAAGATTAAGAAATACCTGCATCTTCCTGTTCAATCTGGTTCCAATAGAATTCTAAAGGATATGAATCGTGGCTATACCAGAGAAGAGTATCTGAAAATCATTGATAAAGTTCGTTCTCTTATTCCAAGGATAAGCATTACCACAGACATCATCGTTGGTTTTCCTGGAGAAAGAGAGGAGGACTTCGTTGATACCCTAAGCCTGATGGAAGAAGTGAGGTTCGCCAGCGCCTATATGTTCAAATACTCTTCTCGACCAGGTACCCTTGCAGAAAGAATGTTAGATCAAATACCAGAAGAGATTAAACTTAAGAGACTACATAAGGTAATCGATCTACAAAGAAAAATGGCAACCGCAGGGGCCGCAAAAAGATAAATAAAAAACGCAAAGAAAATCTTTGTGTCTTTTGCGAATATTTTGCGATCTTAGCGGTTACAGAAAGGAGGTGAAATAATGAAGAAAGTAAAGTTTATCATCCTTCTCATCGTTCTCTTCTCGATAGTGGCCTTTGTTTGGTCTAACCAGGAGCCGGTAAGCATAAAATTCTTTGGCAAGGCCTCTCCTAAGACACCCTTCATCTTTGTTCTTTTGGCGACATTAATCTTGGGGGCGATACTGGCCTCTATTATTGACCTCGGTCGCATGACCAGGCTCCAGATTGAGAACAGGAGACAGAAGAAGATTGTAAAGAGGCTGGAACAGGAACTGGCTACCATAAGAAAACTATCGGTGGAAGAGGTGGAGAGGGAGATTAGAGAGGCAGAAGAGATAGAAAAGACAGAAGAGCCGGAATAGGCAATGAGAAGATTTGTTATTCTTTTGGCGATACTTATGTTTTTTATTACGTCGTCTCTTTGGGCCCGTCCGCCAGAGGTTTCGCCGCTAGGCGATGCCGGGCGGGAGCCGAAGACGGACGGACAGGCCCAGGAAAAGCCCATTGAATACCTGAGAGGAATGAACCTCTATAGAGAGGGTAAGCATAAAGGGGCAAGAGAGGAATTTAAGAAATTTTTAGTCCGTTATCCCGATAGTTCCCTTGCCCCCGAAGCCCTTTTTAAAATGGCAGAAGCAACAGAGAACTTCTGGGAGGCGACCCGGGAGTATCGGAACTT
>JAHIPW010000129.1 GCA_018903055.1 bacterium | reverse complement strand
TTGGCAGCTCTTCTATCTCCATCATATTGGGACCATCGGATAATGCCTTATCTGGATTGGGATGGGTCTCAAGAAATAGGGCGTCTACTCCACAGGCTACCGCTGCTCGGGCAAGGTAGGGAATGTACTCCCTATTGTCACCGGTTGCTATCCCTCTCCCTCCCGGTAATTGAACGCTGTGGGTGGCATCGAAGACTACCGGATAGCCGAAGGAGCGCATGATGGGCAATGATTTCATATCAACCACTAAATTATTATAACCAAAGGTTGTTCCCCTCTCTGTTAATAGAATATTTTTATTCCCTACGGATTCAATCTTCTCAATGATATTCTTCACATCCCAGGGGGCTAAGAACTGTCCCTTCTTGATATTCACCGGCTTTCCCGCCTTGGCTACTGCTAAAACAAAATCTGTCTGGCGGCATAAGAAAGCGGGGATTTGCAGGATGTCTGCTACTTTACTAACCGTAGGCACCTCTTCCCTCTCATGAACATCGATTAAGAGGGGGATGTTCAACTCTTTTTTTATCTTTCCTAAGATCTCGAGACCCTTCTTTAGGCCTGGGCCACGATAGGATTTAAGTGATGTCCTATTTGCTTTGTCATAGGATGATTTAAAGATAAATGGTATGTCTAATTCGCTGGTAATCTCTTTTAGTCTCTTTGCTGTTTGAAAGGTCTCTTCCTCTGTTTCAATGACACAGGGCCCAGCGATCAACACCAAAGGATTATTCCCTCCAATTTTAATATTCCTTACCCTTACTTCCTTAACCATTCTTCCTCCTCCCTCCATATGGTATTGAAAGTCGACAGTCTATAGTCTCCGCTAAGGGCGGATTCGCCTCTGGCGAAAAAGTCAATAGTCATTGGCTATTGACTATGGACTATTGACTCTCTTGGAGATGGGTTTTTACTCTCTCTAAATCCTCTGGGGTGTCGACACCGATAGAATCGCATTCTGTCTCTATTACCTTTATCCTATAGCCATTCTCTAGAACACGCAATTGTTCCAAGCCCTCTATTCTCTCTAGAGGAGTTGGTTTCATCTGGGCAAGTTTTAATAAAAAATTTTTTCGATAAACATAAAGACCAAGATGCTTATAAGCCTGGATCCTGGATCCTGGATCCTGGATCCTAGAATAAGGGATGGGGGAACGGGAGAAATAGAGGGCAAAGTTATTTTTATCAAAGACTACCTTAACCACATTGGGATCCCCTAATTCTTCCTTCTTAGTCATTCTATAGGCTAAGGTAGCTACAAGAATTTTGGGATCTTCAATTAGGGATTTAATTGCTTCATCTATAGCCCGGGGCTCAATGAGTGGTTCATCTCCCTGAATATTGGCCACAATATCAGTATCCAAACCCTTTACTGTCTCTGCCACCCTCTCTGTTCCGGAAGATGAAGAAGGAGAAGTTAAGACTGCTTCTGCTCCGAACTCTTTAGCCTTTTTCAGGATGCGTTCGTCATCTGTGGCAATAATCACTTTTTCCAGAGTCTTTGTCTTAGATACCCTCTCCCAGACGTACTGGATCATGGGCTTCCCTAAGATGTCTGCTAAGGGTTTTCCGGGAAAACGTTTTGAGCCATATCTTGCAGGAATGACACCAATGGCTTTCATCTTCTTGCTCCTTTAGGTGCAATCAGTTGATAAGTTAATCCGTTTATGCGTTGATGAGTTTATGCGTTAATACGTCTTTCTCGCATTTCGCATAACGCATTTCGCATTAACGTGTTTTCTTATTATCGTGTTAACTTGCATCCTTGTTAACTTGCTTTCTGGATTTTTTTGATGAGAGCGCTGGTTGAGTAGCCCTTGACCTCGGGAATAATAACTACTTCTCCTCCATGGGCTTCTACTGTATCCCTTCCCACCACATCTTCCCTCTTCCAGTCTCCACCCTTAACCAGGATATGGGGAGTGATGCTATCGATCAGATTTTTGGGAGTCAATTCATCAAAGATTACGATATAATCTACTACTTCTAAAGCACTCAAAATCTCTGTCCTATCTTTCTCCTTGACTAAGGGGCGCTCTCTTCCTTTTAAGGACCTTACTGAATTATCGCTATTTAATCCGACAATTAAAATATCACCCAGTCTCTTCGCTTCCCTTAAGTATCTGATGTGGCCAAGATGTAAGAGATCGAAACAGCCATTAGTAAAGACAATCTTCCTCCCTTTTTTCTTCAGTCCCTCAACTACTTTTATTAACTCATCTAATCTCTTTAACTTACTCATCCGCTTCTTATCCTTTTTAGAAGCTCCTTCTTACTAACCGTTGCTGCCCCAATTTCCTTGACCACTATTCCCGCAGCAAAGTTGGCAATTTGGGCACTGGATAAAAAGTCAGCTCCCGTGGCAAGGCCCAGGGCAAGAACGGCGGTCACCGTATCCCCGGCTCCAGTAACATCGTATACCTCCTGAGCAACAGTGGGAATGTCAACGACCTTTTTATCTTTTTGGAAGAGAGACATCCCCTCTGCTCCTCTGGTGATGAGCAGGGCCTCAAGGTCCAATTCCCTCAAGATCTTCTTGCCAATGGAATGGATGCTTTCTTCCTCGGTCAGGACCCCTCCCAAAGCAACGCGCGCCTCATTCTTATTAGGAGTGAGGATGGTAGCTCCTCGATAATCCCTGAAGCGTCCCACCTTGGGATCGATAACCACCTTCTTTTTATATTTACTCGCCAGGGAAAAGATTTTTTTAAGGATTGAAGAAGTGATAATTCCCTTGCCATAATCGGATACGATAATGATATCCATCCGATTGATGAATCTCTCAAGGGCATTCATGAGTCTTTTTCTTATCGGAGAAGTAGGGGAATCTGTTTTCTCCTTATCAATACGCACCACCTGCTGGCTATGAGCAATGATCCTCGTTTTCCGAGTTGTAGGACGTGACCTGTCGATAATTAAACCGCTGGTACTTACTCCACTTTTAGTCAAAGTCTTCTTTAATTTCTTTCCCAGGGAATCGTTCCCTATGATTCCCGCAAGGTAGACCTTCCCTCCCAAAGAATTTATATTCCTCACCACGTTTGCTGCCCCTCCTGGAATGAAGGTTTCTTTCATTACCTTGACCACTGGTACTGGTGCTTCGGGAGAGATACGAGAGACATCCCCCCAGATATACTCATCCATCATGACATCCCCAATGACAAGCACTTTTGCTTTATCAAATCTATTTACAATTTCCACAAGTCTTTTTCTCATTTAAAGAGCTCCTTTTCTACTAAATGGCAGATAATATGGCCTATAGTAATATGTACTTCCTGAATCCGGGGAACATCGTCTGAAGGAACGATTAGGGGAAGGTCCACCAGATTCTTCAATTCTCCCCCTCCCTTCCCAATGAAGCCAATGGTTCTCATCCCGAGTTCTTTTGCCTTCTTCACCCCTTCCAGAATATTGGGTGAATTCCCACTTGTTGATATAGCAATAGCGATGTCTCCCTTCTTTGCCCAGGCCTCAATCTGTCGAGAAAAGACGGTCTTAAATCCCAGGTCGTTTGTTTGGGCGGTTACTAAGGATGAGTTGGTAGATAGGGCTAAGGCCGGAAGGGCCTTTCTTTCCTTCTGGAATCGACAGACAAGTTCTGTGGCGATATGCTGGGCATCTGCGGCAGAGCCTCCATTTCCAAAGAGGAGGACCTTTCCTCCCCTCCCAAAGCATTCAATCACCCATTGGCTGGCTTCTGCTATCTCTTCTGCCAATTCTTTAGCCATTAATTTTTTTACCCTGGCACTCTCTTCTAATTCTCTTATTACTATCTCTTTCACTTCCCTCTCCTCTAAAGACACAGATTTACACGGATTGATTACGGATTTACACAGATCACAGATACTGGATATTAGGAAATTTGGATATTAGGAGTGCTTTTGTCCCCAACCTCCCAGTTCCCTAATTACCAAATCCCAGTCTCCTCCCTCTGGGATCCTGAGGGTCCCATCGGGATCCGAAGGGCAATCACCCGATCACCGTTCACCGATCACCTGATTACCTGTTCACCATAAAGTAGTATATCATACTTTTAAAATTTTTTCCACTCTATCAAGACCGCCTGAGCGGAGAAGATCCCAGCTCGGGAGATATTAGCCAAAAGAAGGGTCTTCTCTGTCACAGAGAGATAAGCAGTAGCCTGCCCCTTCCTCTTAGTCTCGCCTTCAAGGGTTAGACTCTGGGGAATGAGGATGAGGGCCTGATGATAACCATCCTTAGTATGAATCCTTTCCTCTCCCTTAACCTTGAAGGTGAGAAGATAGTTATGCCTCCCGCAGTTTATGGGAGCCCGGATCACATCGCCAGCCCTAAGATTTAAGGTGCGCAGGTAATAGTAGACCGATACTGAGTCCTGAACTCTGGGGGGTATCTTTACCCCGTTAGAAGTCCCCCGATATTCATCGGGGGCAGACGCCTCAGGCGTCTTACTTCTAACGGGGTTTATCTCTTTTCCTT
>JAHIPW010000128.1 GCA_018903055.1 bacterium | reverse complement strand
CCCCTCTGGCGTTCCGAAATGCTCTTATTCATCGCATTTCTCCACTGTCACCCCTTGGGGGCAAGCAGATTCTTTCCCCCAAACCCCCTAATCCTCAGCATCGGAATTTCAATAATTCCGATGCTTCAAAATCTCCTTGATTTCTTCTATAATTCTTTTTCTGTTTTCAAAAGTCACTTCAACGATTTTGGTATCTTCTCTTCTCCTTATAGAATCCAGGAATTCATTATGCCTGGCCTGTATGGTTCCCAAGACTTTCTTTTCGCTATTCAGGGACTTCTTTACTAAGGAGCAGAACTTCGGGGAGTAGAGTTCCATCCTCCCGATCTCGTCAATAATGATACACTTCTTATTCTTTAGAGCATCCTCTAGGGCAGGAGCAGCAATCTCTTCCAAGTCTTTGACATTCACTCCGTATTTGCTTACCCGATAAGGGCTTCTGCAATCTATGTGGGCTAAGATTCCTCTCTTTCCGTTCAGGGTAATAATCTCAAACCCCTTCCTTGTTTCTCCTTCTCTAACTTCCTTAGTATAAAATCCTCCGGCATTTATTTTTAGAGTGTCGATTATTTCTTTGAGAATCGAGGTCTTTCCGATGCCTGGTCTACCAGTCAAGAGGATATTCATCATCTTTTACCGAGGAGATAAGAGGTGATCATCTGTAAATAATCCCCAGTGTCCCTATTTTGTTGTGATATTCTATCGCCGATATCTATCCACCCGGAGTTTAATCGAAGTTTTGCCGACGAAAAAGAGTATTTTCAAGATGAAGTGGGGACAATGGGGAATAATCCAGGTTAGAAAATAATACCATGCAGCAATTTATACAACAGACAAGAAAAAGTTGCGGCGCAGGTAGGGGTTGCCACCCAGCCAATAGCGATACGTCTTATCTGGAGAACACTGACTGTTTTTAATCCCTTCGCTAACCCGATACCGACAACTGCTCCAACAATCGCTTGACTGGTCGAAACTGGAATCCCTAACACTGAAAATAGGTGAACACCAAACCCGGCAGAAGCCTGGGCAGCAAAAGCGCCGGGAATGTCCAGCACGGTAATATTCTTACCAATTGTCTCGGTAACCCTTCTCCCAAAGGTAAGGGCGCCGGTAGCCAGAGCAAGGCCACCCAAAATGGCCAGCCATAATCCCTTATCTGGGTATTTGTTTAAAAGGGGACCAATGGCGTTACCTACATCATTAGCCCCTAAGGAATAGGCGACATAACAGGCAGAAAGGATAGCGGCTAGCGAAATTATTCTATTCCAGAGCGGTACTCTTTTAACCCGACGCAGAAAGGTAATTAAAATAAGGTATAAAAGAGAGGATAATACCAGCGTTAGTATGGGACATAGAACCCAACATAGTAGAATCTTTTTTAGAACAGCATACTGAATATATTGGGACTGAAAGCCAAGAGTCCCGATGCCCACTCCCAGAACTCCGCCTACAATAGATTGGGATGTTGAGACCGGAATCTTGAAAAATGTAGCCAGAGTAACAAAGAGACCGGACGAGAGAAGGGCAACAAGAATTGCCAGGTCAGGTAATTTTGTTTGAATAATCCCCTTGCCGATGGTTTTCGTCACATAGTGCCCCTGGAGAACTGCTCCGGCGATAACGAATAGGGCCATAAGGACGATGGCCCTTCTATAACTTATGATTCCCGAACCAACTGAGGTGCCGATACAATTTGCGGCATCGTTGGCTCCGATATTCCATCCCACATAAAAACCGGCAAGCAAAAGGACTGCTACTATAATCATGGGAAGTATACTCCAAACGCCCGATTCTTAAAAACTTTTTTGAACAACCAAAGACTCTAAACAATCAGCGGCATCCTGACAGACATCGGAAATCTCACAGATGTGCCAGACGAGTTCCTTTAAATGCATCTTGGAGGCCAGGGGCAATGTGCTCGTAAATATCTCGTGAGTTATCTTCCATTCATCTGTATCTACCTTAGATTCAAGTTCATTAACTTCCTTAGTTTTCTCTCTCAGAACTGAAAAATCTTCAAAGAGATTGGACACCGCTTCCTTCAATGGTTCGAAGCAGGCCACAGAATCTTTGGTCATTTTCAAGATTTTTTCCTTATATTCTTCAGGGATTTCAGGTCTCTGGCAGAGGAGAAAGTCACAACCGGACTCGGCATGGTCAGCAACCTTATCCAGCGTTTCCGCAAATTTTATCAACCCCCCCCGGTAGATGGGCAGGAATGCTCCTTCATAGAGATGCTGGATGACCTCTCT
>JAHIPW010000127.1 GCA_018903055.1 bacterium | reverse complement strand
TTTTTGTTGAGCATATATTAGAATGCATAAAACGAATTGAAGAATATACAGAAGGAATAACAAAAGATGTATTTTTCAATTCAACGCAAATTCAAGATGCCATTATACGCAGAATCGAAATCATTGGAGAAGCGGTTAAGAATATTCCTGGAGATATAAAGGATAAATATCCCGACATTCCTTGGAAACAAATTGCGGGGATGAGGGATATTCTTATTCATGAATACTTTGGGATAGATATAGAGCTAACCTGGGAAGTTGCTAAAGAAGAGATTTTTGAGTTAAAAAAGAAGATATTGAGTGTGAAGGAAGATTTAAAAGAGAAAAGATGAAAGTTCCTCTTAGTTGGTTGAAAGAATATATTGATGTTAAAATTCCTCCTAAGGAACTGGCGCACCGGTTAACCATGGCGGGAGTGGAGGTAAGTCATATCCAAAAGTCTGGTAAAGATACTATCTTAGAACTTGACCTCACTACCAATCGAGGAGATTGTGCCAGTATCATCGGTGTGGCAAGGGAAGTATCAGCTCTAATCAATAGACCCTTGAGGCTACCCAAGATAAGTGAAAAGGATAAAAGGGTAAAAGGAATTATTAAGGTAGAGATAAAGGATGGGAAGGGTGGCCCTCGTTATACTGGCCGAGTAATTGAAAATGTCAGAATCAAACCTTCTCCTTTATGGCTAAAAGAACGCCTGAAGAGTATGGGAATAAAGCCCATCAATAACATCGTGGACATTACCAACTATGTACTATTTGAATTCGGTCAGCCTTTACATGCTTTTGATTTAGATAAAATTGTTAGCCAGTTAGCCAGTTTGCCAGTTAGCCAGTTGAAGATAATTGTGCGGAAGGCAAAGGAAGGGGAGAGAATAACCACTCTTGATGGTAGAAAGAGAATACTGGATAAGAATATCCTGGTCATCGCTGATGACAAGAGAGCCATTGCCCTGGCTGGGATTATGGGGGGAGAGGATACCCAGGTTACTACTAAGACGAAGAGCATCTTATTAGAGAGCGCCTACTTTGACCCTATTGTAGTAAGGAAGGGAGCAAAGAAGTTAAACCTCTTTACCGAGTCATCCTATAGGTTTGAGAGGGATGTCGACCCGGAAGGAGTGCTCACTGCCTCCCGAAGAGCGCGGGATCTAATCCTCGAACTGGCTGGCGGGGAAGAGATAGCATTCGTTGATAAAAATCTTCTTCCCAGGAAACCGAAGAGAATAACCTTAAGGAGAGAGAGGGTCAATGCTCTATTGGGGACCCGTCTTTCCTGGAAGCAGATAACTGGTATACTAAAGAAGTTGGGATTTAAGGCGAAAGGGAAATTAGTTGAGGTCCCTTCATATAGAAGGGAGATTACCAGAGAGATCGATTTAATAGAAGAGATTGCCAGAATACACGGCTACCACAGGATTCCCTCTCTCCTGCCTGGAGGAAGAATAGCTTCCTATTCCCAAGAACCTCTCGAGAACTTAGTTCCTAAGATTAAAGAAATCTTGGTTACCGGGGGCTACAGAGAAGTGGTCAATTATGGTTTCATCTCCATTGAGGAGGGAGAGAGGATGGGCTTCGCTCCTCATGAAATCATCAAGTTGACCAACCCCTTGACTGAGAAGCAGAATGTCATGCGACCCAGTCTCATTCCCGGACTACTTAATAATCTTATTCATAACCTCAATCAGGGGAACTCCGTAGTAAAGGTCTTTGAGTTAGGCCGCATCTTCTCTCCCAAGAGAGAACAGACGGCCCTGGGAGCACTTCTCTCCGGAGAAGGCGATATCTATGACCTGAAGGGAATCCTGGAGGCCCTCTGCGAAGAACTGGCCATCCTATCTCCTAAGATCGGTTCCGCTTCCTTACCCTTTCTTCTTTCCGGAAGAGGAGGAGAGGTTTTAATCGCCAATAGAAAAGTAGGCCTTCTGGGAGAGATGGACCCCAAAGTCCTTTCCTATTTTGGAATAGAGAGGAGGGCCTTTGTTTTTGAACTTGACCTGGAAGAATTTCTTTTGATGAGTAGCGAGAAGAGATTCCGAAAACTTCCTAAATATCCAGCCATTGTCCGGGACATCGCTCTCTCTCTTCCGGAAGAGATTACGTCTGAAGAAGTTGTCCAGACCGTCTATTCCCTGGGGGGCGAACTGGTGGAGGAGGTCGCATTCTTCGATCTCTACCGGGGAACCCAGATTCCCTCCGACCATAAGGGATTGGCTTACTCCATCTCCTATCGCGCAAAGAATAGGACGCTTAAGGATGAGGAGATCAAGAAGCTTCATCAGGGAATCTCTTTGGGGCTGGAAAAGAAGCTGGGGGCAAGGATTAGAAGATGACGGAGATAGATAGGCTGGAAGAAAAAATTAGAAAGATCTTAGAATTAATTGCTAAGCTCAAGAGTGAGAACGAGGCCCTGAAGAAGACCAAAGATTTTGTCAAACTCCGCGTGGAAGAACTTCTCGCTCGCTTGGAGAAGACGGGAAGATGACCAAGACCATAAAGATAGAAGTCCTAGGTAGCAGCTATCCCATAAGAGTAGAAGGAGGCGAGGAGGAAAGGTACGTTAAAAGGTTGGCTCGATATGTAGATGGCAAGATGAGAAAACTAACCCCTGCCGGTTCTCAGGTACTTTCCGCTAAGCTTGCTGTCAAAGCCGCATTGAACATTGCAGATGAACTTCATAAGCTAAAGGGAGAGACTGAACTCTCTCACAAAAGAACAAGCGAAAGAGAGAAGAAACTGATTAAGCTTCTTGAACAGGGATTGAGATAGGATTTACTTGCAAATTGAAAAAAAGTGTGATATACTATAATCAGTTCCCTGCTCTAGCGCGTGATGCGGCAACAATTTTGAGTCGACACTTCAAAACTGGGAACCTAACTTTCTGATAACTGTGGTTATCAGAAGAGGGTACCCACTTGGCGTAAAGCCGATTCAAAAGTTTCCACACACGGCCTGAGCGGGGAACTTTATTTTTGGGCAATAAGGAACAGGGGTTAACAGTTAACGGTTTACGGTTAACGGTAAACAGTCCCGACGGATGTCGGGACGGGTAAACGGTAAACGAATCTTAATATTCTTGCAAGATGGGGTTTTAAATGGATCTCTTTGAGGAGAAGGGGAATAAGAAGATTTTTGAAGAAGCCCCTCTGGCTCTGAGGATGAGGCCTAAGGATTTGAGCGAATTCGTTGGCCAGGAGCATATTCTCTCTAAGGGAAAATTACTATATCGAGCGATAGAAGCGGATAGGATAAACTCTGCTATCTTCTGGGGACCTCCCGGAACAGGAAAGAGCGCTCTTGCCCATGTTGTTGCTCAGAAGACAGAGTCTCACTTTGAATATCTCAATGCTACCACCTGTGGGGTAGGGGAAATCAGAAAGGTTGTCGCCCAGGCAAGAAATAGACGAGCTATGTATGAGAAGAAGACTACTCTGTTCATTGACGAGATCCATCGCTTCAATAAGGCCCAGCAGGATACTCTGCTTCCTCATGTAGAGGAGGGGGTCATTATCTTGATCGGGGCCACCATCCATAACCCCTACTTTTCTGTCATTAAAGCTCTTCTCTCTCGTTCCTTGGTCTTTGAGTTTAAGCCCTTAAAGAAAAAGGATGTTGAAAAGATTGTAAGGAGGGCCTTAAAGGAGGGGCTGGAAGGCTACCAGGTAAGGATGGGCAAAGAGGCCTTGAAGCACCTGGCTACCTACTGTGACGGAGATGCCCGAAAGGCCTTGAATGCCTTAGAGCTGGGGGTCATGACTACCAAACCAGGTAAGGAAGAAATAATTGATTTCAATCTTGACGTGGCTCAGGAGTCCATTCAGAAGAAGGCGCTGAGGTATGATAGAGGTGAGGACGAGCACTACGATACCATATCCGCCCTCATTAAAAGTATGAGGGGCTCTGATCCTGATGCTACATTATACTGGCTGGCCAAGATGATTGCTGCTGGGGAGGATCCCAGGTTCATTGCCCGCCGGATCGTTATCTGTGCCAGTGAGGATGTGGGGAATGCCGATCCCCAGGCTCTGGTCTTAGCCCAGGCGGCCTTCGGGGCGGCAGAGGCCATCGGTTTACCCGAAGCCCGGATTCCCTTAGCCCAGGCAGCGGTCTATGTAGCCACGGCTCCCAAGTCCAATGCCTGTTATCTGGGCATTGAGAAGGCCCTGAAGGATGTTGAGGAGAGAAGGACCCTTCAGGTGCCCAAGTATCTCAAGGATACTCATTATCCGGGGGCAGAGAAGTTAGGTTATGGGAAGGGATATAAGTATGCCCATGAATATGAGAAAGGGTATGTCAAACAGAAGTATCTTCCTACGAAGGTAAGATATTACGAGCCGAAGAATATAGGATATGAAACAAAGATAAAAGCGAGATTGGAGGAGTGGGAAAGAATTGTTAGCGGCGAGGGAATCCTTAAGAAAGAGGATATTAAAGAGAAGGAATAAAGAACCAGAAGATTCAAGGAGAAAGAAGAGTCAAAGAATAAGAGAGAGGCTCTTCTCTCTGAATGAGTTTAAAAAAGCCCATACCATCCTCTTCTACTACTCAAAGGGAAGTGAGGTAGAGACAAGGGAGATGATGGAGGAGGCTCTTCGGGAAGGAAAGAGGGTCCTCCTTCCTAAAGTAAGAGGAAGGGAGATTTACTTAGGCGAGATCAAAGACCTGGAGAAGGATGTAGAAAAAGGAATATTCGGGCTTCTGGAGCCGAAAGAAGTATCTTTCAAAAAAATTTCACCGCAGGAGATCGACCTAATCATCCTTCCGGGCATTGCTTTCGACCTGAAAGGAGGAAGGATAGGATATGGGAAGGGATACTACGATCGCTTCTTAAGAAAGATTCTCGAAAGGATCTCATTGGTTGGACTAGCATACGACTTTCAGGTTGTGAAAAATATCCCCAGTGAGAAACATGATAGAAGGGTCTCTAGGGTGATAACAGAGACGCAAATCATTGCGAACACACGAATAAACGCGAACTATTAGATAAGAACGCAATAAACAAAACACGAACTTACACGAATACTAATTATTGTTTTCGTTATCTGTGATCTGTGGAAATCTCTGCCCCGTTAGAGGCTGCCCTGCCGAAGGCACGGCTACGGCCGCCTTGGGGCGACCTGCCTCTAACGGGGTGAATAATCAATCTGTGTCAATCTGTGATGAAAAGGAGGAGATAGATGGCTATTTCTTTAGAATTTATAGGTGCTGCTTTAGCCTTATTTCTCTGCCTAATAGGGGCTTTATTGGTAGGATTTTTAATTGGACAGAAGATCACTCAGGTGCGCTTGGGAGCAGCTAAGAAAGAAGCAGAAAAGATTTTAGAAGGGGCGAAGAAGGAGGCAGAGACTAAGAAGAGAGAGGCCTTGCTGGAGGCAAAGGATGTTTCTTACAAACGAGAGATAGAATTTGAAAAGAAAACACAGAAGAGGCGTCAGGAGATAGAGAGGCTTTCTCGAGAATTTGCCAAAAAAGAAGAAGAACTAAATCGCAAGGTCGATCTACTGGAGAAGGAGGAGAAGGTCCTTAACCTCAAGAACAATCAACTCTTAGCAAGGGAAAAGTCTCTTGCTTTAAAGGAAGAGGGCCTGAAGGCTATTTTAGAAGAAGAGAGAAGGAATCTGGAGAGACTGTCCGGACTAACCAGAGATGAGGCAAAGGGGATGCTCCTTGCTAATCTAAAGAAAGAGATGACCCAGGAACAGGCGATGGTAATCAAGGAGGCTCAAGATCGGGCAAGAGAGGAAGCGGATAGGAAAGCAAGAGAGATCATCTCCACCGCCATCCAGAGATGTGCCCCAGAGTATACTGCAGAGACCACGGTCTCCACGGTATCCCTTCCCTCAGATGAGATGAAGGGAAGGATCATTGGTAGAGAAGGAAGGAATATCAGGGCCTTTGAAGCCGCAACGGGAATCGACCTCATCGTTGATGATACCCCGGAGGCGGTGGTCCTCTCCGGCTTCGATCCCGTAAGAAGACAGATCGCCAAAATTGCCCTGGAGAAATTGATCGCTGATGGCCGGATTCAGCCCACGCGGATTGAAGAGACGGTGGCCAAGGCAAAGAGGGAGATGGAATCCACCATCAGGAAGATAGGGGGAGAAACGGCCATTGAAGTGGGGGTGAGAAATCTCCATCCAGAGGAGATTCGCCTCCTGGGAAGGTTGAAATACCGGACGAGCTATGGTCAGAATGTCTTAGAACATTCCAAGGAGGTTGCCTATCTTGCCGGGATGCTGGCTACCGAACTGGGGGCAGATGTAGGAATAGCCAAAAGAGCCGGCCTACTCCATGACATAGGGAAAGCAGTAGACCATGAGGTGGAGGGAACCCATGCCCGGATTGGAGCAGATCTGGCAAGAAGATATCAGGAGTCTCCATTAGTCATTCAGGCCATCGCCAGTCATCATGAGGAAGTAGAACCTAAAAGCGTAGAAGCAGTTTTAGTCTTAGCAGCAGACGCCATATCTGCCTCCCGACCAGGGGTAAGAAGAGAGACCCTGGAGAAATATGTCAAGAGGCTGGAAAGATTGGAGAATATCGCTGAGTCCTTTTCCGGGATTCAAAAATCCTATTGTATTCAGGCCGGAAGAGAGATAAGGATTATGGTGGAAACAGACAAGGTCAGTGATGCTCAGGCGGTCCAGTTAGCAAGGGATATAAGCAAGAAGATTGAGAAAGAGTTAGAATATCCGGGACAGATAAAGGTGACCGTTATCCGGGAAAAGAGGGCCGTAGAATACGCCAAGTAACTCGTTTATCGTCTATCGGTTACGAAGCTCGTTTCGTCTTACGTTTATCGGTTACGTCTTTGTTGAAAGATTTTTTTCTTTTACGTATGACGATTGACGATAACCGAGACGAATTGCGCAACCGCCCCTCGCCGTTGGCTCGGGATACTTTCTCTCAATCCCGATGGGATCTGCGAGATCCCAGAGGGGCACTTCGGCGAGGTATCCTGCCCCTCGGATCTCGAAGATCCTCGGGATCGAGAGAAACGAAGTGAAGGGCAACCGTTTGACGTAATCTTTTACTGCTGGGGGATGATGTGAACATCTTAGTTATTGGAGATATCATTGGAAAGCCGGGAAGAAGAGCAGTTGCTGATATTCTTCCTCGATTGAAGAGAGAGCATAAACTCGATATGGTGATCGCTAATGGTGAGAATGCTGCCGGGGGTATGGGAATCACTCCCCAGATCACCCAGGAGCTCCACTCCTTGGGCATCGATGTTATCACTAGCGGGAATCACGTCTGGAAACATAAGGAGATCTATGAGACCCTGGATAAGGATCCCCGTCTCTTAAGGCCGGCAAACTATCCCCCCCTAGTTCCGGGGAAAGGCTCCTGCATCTTTTCCATAGGAAAAGAAGAAAAAGTTGGGGTTCTAAACCTTATGGGGAGAGTCTTCTTAGCCGAGTTAGACTGCCCCTTCAGAAAGGCAGATGAAGAGATTGAAAAGCTATCCAGGAAGACCAAGATCATCATCGTCGATATACATGGTGAGATTACTAGCGAGAAGACAGCTATGGGCTGGTATCTCGATGGAAGGGTAAGCGCCGTAGTGGGGACCCATACCCATATTCCCACCGCAGACGAAAGAGTTCTGCCCAAGGGGACGGCCTATATCACAGATTTGGGGATGGTGGGCTCCCTTAACTCTGTGATTGGGATAAAGACCGAGATTGCTCTAAAGAGGTTCTTATCCCAGATACCGATTAGGTTTGAGGTCGAGAAGAAAAATATTTACCTCCAGGGAGCAATAATTACCGTAGATAATAAGACGGGGAAGGCAGAAGGAATAAGGAGAATTCAGGAGAAAGTGGGAAAGTGAGAAAGTGAGAGTGGAGGAGAAGAGATGGGTGCTGTAATTCTGGATGGGAAGAGGATCGCCCAGGAGGTCCAAAAAGAACTCTCTTTAAAAGTAGAGGAACTGAAAGGAAAAGGGATTAGTCCTGGAGTGGCGGTTATCAGGATAGGGGAGGACCCGGCCTCTCTGATCTATGTCCGGAATAAGAAGAAGAAAGCCCAGGAGATGGGAATCTATTTTGAGGAGCATTCCCTGGCAGAGAGTATCTCTCAAGGCAAATTGACAGACCTAATTGAA
>JAHIPW010000126.1 GCA_018903055.1 bacterium | reverse complement strand
TGATAGCCACTCGGGAGATGGTCAGGGTCAATCCCTTCTTCGCCTCTGCTTTCCCTTCTCCTTTTTCAGCAACAGGCTTCGTCTCTGGCTTGGCCTCTGCTTTTTTTCCTATACCAGAGAAGTTCCAGACTCCATCACGATTCCTCTCCAAAAGGATCTTTGGCTCAAGCAGAACGACCTTTTTGATGACCAATTCCCTATGGAGCAGGGGGAGGAGTTCATACTTGACGACAACCCTCTTTCCTTCAAAGAGGGGCTCTTTGGCAAAACCTTCCTTGTTAGCCACCGTCACCTTGTCTAACCTTATGCCTCGCAAAAGGACAATCCTCACCCGTTCTATGGTCACTTCTCTGCCCAGGGCAGACTTCGCCTTTGCTAAGGCCAGGTCCTTCAGTTTCGGTGATGTGATGGGAATGATACAGAGCGAGATGACAAGGACAACAATCATCCCAAGAATAATGCCTACAATTTTAATTGGTTTCTTCATTTTTTTCCCTCCTTAAACACGGATTTATTTTTACTGCTTACCGAAGGTGCGTATTTGCCACGGATAAATTATGTAATGTAGGTCTATTTGCGTTAATTCGTGATTTGTTTATTACATTTTTGCTTGACAGTTCGTGTGTATTCGTGTTACTTCTTTTTGAAGAGATCTTCGACGCCTTTGATTACCTCCTTGATTGCCTCTGTTCCCTCCTTCCCCACTGCCTTTTCTAATTGCTTCTCTGCCTCGGTCTTGATTGCCTTTTCAATCATCTTCTCCCATTTGGGCGTGAGTTTGGGTTTCTGGGTGGTGCCCGTTAACCTGAAAGGAATCACTGCATTCCCTCTCTCGTCCTTCAGATGGGGAGGGATGGAAGAGGCGCCGATCAAGAAGGGAGTGGGCTTGACCATAACATCGAAATCCAATCCTCCATCGAGAAAGTAGCTTCCCGAGGCTAAGACCTTCATCTCCTTACCATCCAATAAGAAGTCATCTGTCTTTACTTCTCCTCCTGCCAGATTGAAGTGGCCAGAGAGGCTATCGTAGTGGATCTCTTTTATCTCTGGTATCTGGAGGATACTCAGTAAGAATTTGATGAGTTCCTTCTGGACGGGGATGCCGGTAATCTTCCCATCAGCGAGATTCAGATAGCCCTTTCCCCAGGTCTTTTCTAATGCTTCTTTATCCGTTCCTTTACCCTTAATCTCCAAATCCAACCCCAGGGTGCCGTAGAATTTATCCTTCAGGTTGGTATTGGCGGCCAAGAGCTCATTTAGGTCAATTCCCTGAGCATCGGTCTTTAGGGCATACCCTAATTTCTTAGGGTCGGATAGATTCAAGCTGCCAGAGGTATTGAGGCTCCCTTGATAGAGATTGGTCTTAAGGGATTTGATATTAAGGAGTCTCTCTGCTAACTGGAAACTATAGTTTAAGTCAGTATTCGACAGCTCCAGTTTATCAACTTTGAGCTTGGGAATACCAATGTCTCCGGCGAGGTTTATCTTCTTTGTGGGGCCAGTTATCTTAGTATTTAGCGAGGCGATGCCCTCTATGGCCGGCCCTTTCTTCGCTCCGGGCTTAGCAGCGATATTGGCCAGTTCATTTAGAACCAATTTATCAGAGGTCAAGAGAAGATTTAATTCTGGCTTCCTAAAGTTAATAATTCTGCCTTTCAAGACCAGGGTAGAACTTCCCAGATTGGCGGAGAGTCTTGGGATAGCAATATCTTTCTTATCGAATTTTATGCTCGACTTTATATTGCTCAAAGGCTGGGTAAGTTTAGCATACTTAATGGTATCATCGTTCAGGTTGAGCACCCCGTCTATCTCAAGTTCCTTTAATTTCCCTTTTAGATTGACTTTTAGATCAATGGTCCCTTCGGCCTTGATCTCCTTTAGAATGGGTGCCCTAACAAAAGAAGAGGCAAGGCCCTTTGCCTTCTCCAGTGAAATCTGGTCACTACAAAGGGAAAGACTCAATATCCTTTCCTTTTTGAAGTCCTTTATCTCGCCTTTAGCATTAAAAGAGATACCCTCTAAATTTAAGTTTAACTTCTCTATGTCAATATTACTTTTCTCTAAATCGATCCCCAGATCATGATCGACAGCCAGACTCTCAAATTTTATAGGGAGAGGTATTCCTTTGGTGGGAATAAAGACAAGATTGTTTAAGGCAATTTTTCCTTTAGCGGATATCTTTTCCTTTAATCCTAAATCTAGACCAATATTTAGTTTTGCGCTCTGGAGTTTCCCAGGAAGGAAGGATTGATAGTAAGGGGCGAAATAGACCAAATCTAAGCCATCAACATCTATTCTGGCATCTATGTCTCTTGTTTCCTTTAGGGTAAAAGGGTTGAGAGAGGCCTTTATCTTTAAGGGCGATGCCATCTCTTCCGGGATATTTAAACTGATATCGAAGTCCGCTTTCTCCTTTTGTGAGATATTACTTACTAAGATGTCGATGTCCTCTATGCTCATAATCTGAGGGATAACTTCATCGTTAAAGATGATCCTCCCCTTTTGAATGGCAACACTAGAAACAGTAACTGCCATTTTCTTCGGCTTCTCCTCTTTTGCGGCAGCATAGGCTTGAGAAAATATATAGTTCGGAGCACGCCCCGATGTAATCGGGCTTGCCTCGCACCGAGTGCTCGGCACGAGGTGAGTTCGGTGTTCGGAGACATTACTTACAAAATCACTGTTACTCCGAACTCCCAACTCTCCCCCGGGGACCTCGAGTCCCCTCGGGACGAGAGGCGAACTCTGAACTGAGGTATCTGTGGTTACAAGGTCGGAGAAGCTCCACTGGCCCTCTTTATCCCTCTCAATGAGGATTTGGGGTTTGACCAGAACAACCTTCTTGATGACTATTTCCTTGTGGATTAGAGGAAGGAGAGCATATTTAACTACCATCTTATCTGTCTTGAAGAAGGGGGTTTTAGAGAAATCCTTATGGTTGGCAATCTCGATGTTCTCAAGCGTCCCACCCCTTAAGAGATATAGCCGGAAGTCTTCTATGCTTACCTTGCGGCCTAATTTAATCTCTACCTTGGCTAAGACCTCATCCAAAGAAATCCCAAACTTAGAAAGCATCCTTGGCGAGATGGGGACTAAGGTAACAATTATCCCAACAGCAACAACAAGAATTAATATGATACTTAGAGTGATTCTTAACCATCTCTTTCTTCTCATCTTTTCTCCTTTTCCTGCCCGTTCCATTCCATAGTTAAAAGACTTTCTATCAAACATCAGAGTTTGACAATCTTTCTGCTTTTTATTCCCTTTGTTGCATTCCGGCTATCAATGATTAACCTGGCCCTCTTCACAATCGCAGGATAATCAAAGGCAGTATGATCGGTAACAATGACCACACAGTCCTGTTTTTCTAATGAAAGCGTTTTCTGGGATCTGAGCACCTTTCCATCCAGCCTCAGATTGGGAACGTGGGGATCGTAATAACTGACTTTAGCCCCTTTCTTCTGAAGTATCCTGATGACATCCAGGGCGGGTGATTCTCGAGTATCTGAGACATCTCTTTTGTAGGCCACTCCTAAGATTAAGACCTTTGAACCTTTAAGAGCTTTCTTTTTCTTATTTAGGGCGTCTTCTATTCTCTCTACCAGAAACTCAGGCATTTTACTATTTATCTCACCCGCCAGTTCGATGAAGCGAGCATAGAAATTCAGGGTCTTTAACTTCCAGGAAAGGTAATGGGGGTCAACAGGGATGCAGTGGCCTCCTAATCCCGGACCGGGATAGAAGGGCATGAAGCCGAAGGGCTTTGTCTTAGCGGCCTCGATCACCTCCCAGACATCTATGCCCAACCGATGACACATCAAAGCCATCTCATTCACCAGGCCAATATTTACACTGCGAAAGGTATTCTCTAAGAGTTTAACCATCTCGGCCGCTTCGGTTGAGGAGACGCAGATTACCTCGTCTACGATCTCCTTATATAGGGCCTCGGCCATCCGGGTGCATTCTTTAGTAATCCCTGAGACTATCTTGGGAGTATTCCTTAAGGTATATTCTTTATTTCCTGGATCAATCCTTTCCGGTGAGAAGGCAAGATAAAATCTCTTCCTGGTTTCTTTCAGGATGGGAAGTATGACCTCCCGTGTAGTTCCGGGGTAAGTGGTGCTCTCCAAGATAATCAGCTGATTATTCTTCAAGTATTTGGCGATCTTCTTTGTAGCAGAAACAACGTATGAGATATCGGGATCCTTTGTCTTTCTAAGTGGGGTAGGAACACAGATGATGATTGCATCGAGTTCTTTAAGGGCCTTAAAATCAGTAGTCGGTTTCAGAAATTCCTTCTTTATTAGTTGAATTACCCCTTTCCTCCCTACATCTTCAATATAGTGCCTTCCCATTTTGATACGTTTTATTCTTTCTCTATTGATATCTATTCCGGTTACCCTAAATCCTGCCCGGGCAAATTCGCAGGCCAAGGGGAGGCCGACATATCCCAGACCCATGACCCCAATTTTTGCTTTCTTGTTAATAATTTTTTCTTTTAAATTCATAATTCATCCTTTCTTCTTTATCGTTCTGCTCTCAATTCTTTTTAAGTATCTTCTTATCTTCTTTTCTTTTGCTTTGTTTCCTTTAGCATACTCCTTATAGAACCTTAATTTATCTGTCCTTGTGATATAAGAAGGCATGGATTCATTAAGTCGGCTCAAGTCCTTTATCCACCTGAAGTCCGAGGTCCGCTTTTTAAGTCTAGCATTCTCAAAGTCGAGATAGTAAAACCTATTTCCTCTTACCATAATGTGGCTGGTATTTAGGTCTCCATGGGTGAAGCCCCTATTATGAATGTCTCTGATGCTTTTTGCTAACTTAGAAATAAACTCTCTCTTTTCTCTAATCTTTTCCTTATTTAAAAGAGTATGAAAGCTATTTACATGAAGGCTCAAGTTGGTGCCTAAAGAAAGTTCTTCGGTAATTAGAAAGCATTTCTTCAATAAGCGAAAGTTTCTCTTCTCTCCAACCGCCAAGGGTTCGGCTACCGGAATTCCCATCTCCGAAAGTCTATTGCCAAGCACAAACTCCCTCATTGCCTTGGAAGGTCGATAGATGTCAATCCAGGTCTTCCCTATTCCCCGGGGCTTATACTCTTTTAGAACAACCCTTCCTTCGTTTACCCTGAAGGAGAAGATATTTGAACGTTCGCTATCATCTAAGAGTCTTGCTTCTTTCCTCTTAAATAGACTATCCGGATCTTCAATACCTA
>JAHIPW010000125.1 GCA_018903055.1 bacterium | reverse complement strand
CTGGAAAAAACAAGCATCCAGCATCCAGGATCAAGCATCAGGAAGGTTGCCCGCCGATTGTAGCGAGGAAGAAGCCGAAGGAATGCCCCAGATGTGGGAATAAAAACTTAATTCAGGATCCGGATGTCTTAGATACCTGGTTCTCCAGCGCTCTCTGGCCCTTCTCTATCCTTGGTTGGCCAGAGAAGACAAAGGATTTAGCATACTTCTATCCCACAAGTCTTTTGATCACGGGCCATGAGATCATTCACCTCTGGGTGGCGAGAATGATTAAGATGGGACTGGAATTAATGGATGATATACCTTTTAGCGAAGTTTACATCCATGGTATTGTTCGGGACAAGAAGGGGAAGAAGATGAGTAAATCCTTAGGGAATGTTATCGATCCCTTAGATATTATTGCTGAATATGGAACGGATGCCCTGCGCTTTACCTTGGCTTCTTCCTGCGCTCAGGGACAGGACCTGCAGCTATTCGATGAGAAGTTCATTTCCAGTAGAAACTTCGCCAATAAGATATGGAACGCCTCCCGCTTCGTCCTCCTGAACCTCCAAAACTTTAAACCAGTATCCAGCATCCAGGATCTAGGATCCGATTTAACCCTGGCTGACCGCTGGATTCTCAGTAGATACCATAGAACTGTCAAAGAGGTAACGGATTCCATTGAAAAATACAGGATAAGTGAGGCGGCCCAGATTCTATACCAGTTCATCTGGCACGAGTTCTGTGACTGGTATCTGGAAATGATTAAACCTAGGCTCTATGATGGGGAAATTGATCCTCGATCCTCGATCCTCGATCCTGGTAAGAAAAGAAAACCAGCATCTTCACCCCGCACCAAGCTTGGTGCGGGGCAAGGCATCCAGTCCGCCCCGTCCGCCCCAGGGGGGCGAGACTTCGCCAAGGGCGAGGAGGGGCGAGACCTCGCCTTCGGCGGGCATCCAGGATCTAGAAAGACGGCTCAGTATGTGATGTGTTATGTCCTGGAGGGAACATTGAGACTCCTCCATCCCTTCATGCCCTTTATTACTGAAGAAATCTGGCAGGCGCTAAAGCGCCATACGCAGATGACCGCAGATATAAACGCAGATGACCGCAGATTGGAGAGCATTATGATCTCTTCCTGGCCAGAAGTTGATAAAAAGAGAATAGATACTAAAATAGAGAAAGAAATGACTCTTATTATAGGTATCGTTACTTCTATTAGAAATATTAAATCGGAATTAGAAATAATTCCTACTAAAAAAATAGAAACCTTCATCAAAGCAAAGGAGAAAAAAGACCTAAGCATTCTGGAGAAGAATAGCCATTATATCAAGGATCTTGCCCGGATATCTGCTTTGAAGATAGGTTCGGAGATAGAGAAGCCCCGGCCACCTTTCGCCAGCGCAGTAATCGGTGAGATAGAGGCCTGGGTTCCCCTTAAAGGATTGATCGACCTAGAGAAAGAGAGAGGGCGCCTGAAAAGGCAGATGGGCAGAGTAGAAGAAGAATTGGAAAGGGCAAGAAAGAAATTAAAGAATAAGGACTTCTTGAATAAGGCCCCGGAGAGAGTGATTGTTAAGGAGAGGGAAAAGGCGGGGGAATTTAAGGAGAAATTGGAAAAGTTAAGGAAAAGCCTGAAGAGCCTCGCAGCAAAATGATTAATAACCAAAATTTCTAGCTTACGGCTGGTCAGCCAGCACAAAATCTTGACAAATGGGGATTATACAGGATATAATAAAATCAAATACGTATGTAAAAAGGAGGTGAGAAAAATGAAGACAGTTAAAATATCAGCGTTTCTGTTCGTCTCTATCTTATTAGCGAGCATAGTCCTTGCCCAGGAGAAGCCGGTGATAACTCCGGATCATCCGGCCTACAAGAACAAGTTAGCAGCAGAGGCCAGAAAGTTAGAAGCAACCAAAACTTCAGAAGAGCGCTGCCTGACCCAGTGCGAGTGTGCTAATAGGCGAGTAGCAGAGATGGAGGCCGTGGTTAAGAAGGGAAAGCCAGAGTTTGTAGAGGGACTTGCCAAAGAATACAATCGAGCCATCGAGAAGGCCAACCAGGAGGTTAAGAAGGGCACGAAAGAAGGAAGGGATTTGACCGAGGCCATAAAGGCGGTAGAGATGTCTACCAAAAAGCATACGGAGGTACTGACGGATCTATTGGGGAAAGTACCAGAAGAGGCAAAGCCCGCCATTCGCCATGCCCTCCAGGTCTCTCGCCACGGAAGGGAAACCGCTCTATTAAACCTGCAGAAACAAAGGGAGAAAAGAGCCAAGCCAAAAGGCAAACCAGAGATGAAGAAAAAGCCCAAAGAGGGGGGCAAGCCAGAAGGGGTTGGTAAACCCGAGGGAGTTGGCAAGCCAGAAGGGGTTGGTAAACCCAAGGGAGTTAGTCTTCCAGAAGGAGTTGGGCCCCCAGAGAAGATTGGACCGCCAGCAGGTACAGGAAGGTCAGAAGAAAGAGAACAGCAGGTATTAGATGTAATATAGGAATTTCATAATATGCTTTTATTGTTCAAATTTAAAAATACTGGAGTTTGAAGTTTGTATTTATCTTATCCCCTTAAAATAATAGGTAAAAAAGCCATCTCATTTATTCGGGAATTGGGGAAGATGGGATGTTTTCTAATAACCTCCCTCTATTACATGATTTTACCCCCCTATCTTATTAATAGAGTAATTAAGCAAATTTACTTTATCGGAGTAAAAACAGTTTTAGTCATAATGCTAACAGGATTATTCACCGGAATGGTTCTGAGTCTTCAATCTTACCATGTGTTGGTTACCTTTGGTGCTGAATCCAAACTGGGTGCTATTCTGGCATTATCTCTAATCCGAGAATTAGGTCCGGTCATTGCCGCTCTAATGGTCGTCGGCCGCGCCGGCTCAGCCTTAACCGCTGAAATCGGTATTATGCGTATCTCAGAACAGATCGATGCCCTGGATGCTATGGCCTTAAATCCGTATAAATATTTAGTCATACCTAATTTATTAGCCGGACTTATTTCTCTTCCTATTTTGACCTCCATGTTTATTGTTGTGGGAATTTGGGGAGGATATTTGGTCGGGGTTGAATTGACAGGTTTATCAAGTGG
>JAHIPW010000124.1 GCA_018903055.1 bacterium | reverse complement strand
CAAGCAACGCTTTCGCCCGCCCGCCTGACTTGCCGCCTTAGCTCAGTGGTAGAGCAACGGTTTCGTAAACCGTAGGTTGGAGGTTCGATTCCGCCCTGCGGCACCAGCCGACGTAGCTCAGTGGTAGAGCAAGGCTTTCGTAAAGCTTAGGTCGGGGGTTCAAATCCCTCCGTCGGCTCCAATACTGTAGATAGACATTATCCGTGTTTACGAAGGGGGAAATAAGAAAAAATGAGACTATCAGACTTTATTAGCAAGAGGCTTATCAATCTGAACCTTCAGGCAAAGGGCAAGAAAGAAACCCTGGAAGAACTGACTGATCTCTTGGCCAGGCAGAGAATAATCCCAGACAGAGAGAAGATGGTCAATGTCTTACTGGAAAGGGAGAGCCTGGGAAGCACAGGAGTGGGGAATGGGATAGCCATCCCCCATACCAAGACAGATTTAGTGAAAAAGATTACTATCGTTTTTGGCAAGTCAGAGAAAGGAATAGACTTTGATTCTCTGGATAAAAATCCGGTCTATTTAGTCTTTCTCATCATTGCTCCAGAGGAGGCCTACGAGACCTATCTGAGAGTTCTTGCTCGAATATCCCGCCTCTTACACGAGGAGAAGATAAGGAAGGGATTGCGCGCTGCCCAATCTCCCCGTCAAGTGATAAACTTAATAAGAAAAGAAGAAAAAGAGGCCGAGGAGTAATTATGAAAGTAAAAGACTTTATGACTCAAGGGGTGGTGACCGTCACCCGCTCCACACCCATTCTGGAGGCCATGAAGATATTCAGCGAGCATCACTACGGGGGATTACCCGTAGTGGATGAAGAGGATAGAATTTTGGGCATCGTGACCAAGAAGGAACTTCTCATGATGTTCATCCCCGACTACTTCGATCTCCTGGGCGATCTGTCCTACATTGAGGACTTCGGACTTCTGAAGGCCGAGGTCCTTCCTGAACTGAACCAACTCTTAGTAATCGATGACATCATGATTCGTAAGCCAGTTACAGTTACTGAAGAGACACCCTTATTAGCTGCCGCCTCTGTCATGGCCCATCACCGCTTAAACATCCTTCCTGTGGTAAGGGATGATAAGGTAGTGGGGATCATTAGCCAGATGGACATCTGTAGAGCGGTTTATAGAGTAGAGAAGAAGAAGTAAAGTGAATCAATCCATGATCCTGGCTGCTGTTATCTTCATAGCGGCCTATATTTTTATTATTACAGAGAAGGTTCATCGCGCTACCGCCGCCCTGGTTGGGGCAAGCCTTATATTGATATTGAACATCCTTCCCCTAAAAGAGGCCTGGGTAGAGTATATTGACTTCAATACCCTTCTCTTGCTAATCGGGATGATGATCATCGTAGCCATTACCAAGAGGACCGGTCTCTTCCAGTATGTGGCCATCAAGGCCGCCAAATTAGCCCGGGGCAGGGCCTGGCTGGTTCTCATTACTCTCTCTGCGGCTACCGCCGTTCTCTCTGCCTTTCTGGATAATGTCACCACTGTCCTATTGACCATTCCCATGGCCATTTTAATCGCCGATACCTTAGGCAAAAGTCCTATTCCTTTTTTAATGGCTGGGATACTATCCGCTAATATTGGAGGAACCGCTACCCTCATCGGGGATCCCCCAAATATCCTGGTGAGTAGTGCTGCTCACTTCTCTTTTATGGATTTCATTATCAATTTAGCCCCCATTGCTATTATCATTTTTGTAGTAACACTGCTTCTTCTGTTACTTTTCTTTCGACGTCATTTTAAGGTGCAGCCTGAGATGGAGAGGAAGGTGGCGGCCTTCAAGGAGAGGGGAGCCATAAGAGACCCTCTATTAATGAAGAAGTCCCTCATTGTCTTAGGGCTTACCCTAATTGCCTTCACTATCCATCATCGTTTCAACCTCCTTCCCTCCACTATCGCCCTTGGAGGAGCAGCCCTTCTATTATTTATAAGCAGAATTAATCCAGAAGAGATTTTTAAGGAAATCGAATGGCCTGTCTTATTCTTTTTCTTCGGCCTATTCATTTTAGTGGGGGCATTAGAGAAGGTAGGTATCATTGAATCTCTTGCCAGAGTTATTCTAAGAGCTACTGAGAATCCGGCAGCCATCGTCCTTATCATTCTATGGGGCTCTGCTTTTGGTTCTTTCATATTGAGTGCTGTTCCCAGCGTCATCGCTATCATTCCCTTGGTAGAACATATCGGCATTCAGCTTGGGCTTCCCCCTTTAGAGATGAACCACCTCTGGTGGGCGTTGGCCCTTGGGGCTTGCCTGGGAGGGAATGGAACTTTGATTGCTGCCTCTGCCAACCTCATTGTCGCTGGAATTAGTGAAAAGACCAGAACCCCCCTCACCTTTAAGAATTATTTTAAGGTAGGAATGCCCTTGACCCTCGTTTCCCTCTTCATTGCTTCAATCTATATCTACTTTAGGTATCTTGTTTAATCTTGGGGTAGAGGTATAGGAATGAACCCCATTAGAGATGGCTTAGAGAATCATGTTTTATATCTCAGTAATAAGATATGAGAAAATGACCAGTTTTACACAGAAGGTTCTAACAAAGTTTTACGGAAACGCTCCCAAGACAGTATCATCTTCCAATCTGTTTAAAGCGTTTCCTATCTTTTACCCCGTTAGAGACTTCAATCCAATAGAGACTTAGCTCCTAATGAAATTTGATAGTAATCTTAAACTTTGGAAAACCTTAACCAACCTTATTGTAAGGATCTCTAACGGGGCGAGCGGGGTAAAAGTCGGCTTAGCCTTAAGCGGAGGAGCGGCTCGGGGAATTGCCCATATCGGGGCCCTGAAGGCCTTAGAAGAGGCCCGGATTCCCATAGATATGATTGCCGGGGTCTCGAGCGGCGCGCTCATCGGTGCCCTCTATGCCTCGGGATTAGATATCGAGACCATTGAAAGTGTGGCCTTAGGTTTAAGGTGGAAGGAGTTTGCAGACCTCACCCCACCAAGGATGGGACTCATTTCTGGGAAGGGAATAGAGGAATTTGTCTCAAAGTATACTAAGGTAAAGGAATTTGGAGAACTCAAAATTCCCTTAGCCGTTGTTACCACAGATTTGATTACCGAGAAAGAAGTGGTCTTTAGAAAGGGAGCATTGGCCAAGATTGTTCAAGCAAGTTGTTCCATTCCCGGGGTCTACACCCCGGTAAAGTATGAGGATATGCTTCTGATCGATGGGGGAATAGTCAATATTCTTCCTACTGATGTTTTGCGCAGGATGGGAGCAGACTTCGTCATTGGAGTGGATGTCAATACCAGAGCAACCATAAGCCCGGAGCCCAAGAATGTCTTTCAGGTCATCCTGCAGTCCTGGGATGTGATATCCCGTCAGGGAGCAGCGAGGGCCAGGAAGGATGCGGATCTCGTTATCTATCCTGAGATCGGGGATATCTCCAAGGTGGATTTAAAGAGGGCCCGAGAACTTCTTCGGACTGGCTATCAGGCAGCAAAAGAGGTCATTCCTCAACTCAAGAGGGAGATTAAAAGAAGGAAAGGAATCATCTATAGGTTCAAAAGAAAAATTTTAAGAGGTCTTTGAAAGAGATAATCTTACACGGATAGGCACAGATTAAAAGATACGGATTAGCACTGATGTTCGTTGCTAAATCCGTGCTAATCAGTTTAGTCAATCTGTGCTAATCTGTGAAGAAATAATTTTTCAAAAATTTCTTAGGAAGGAGAAAAGGATGAAAGGTAAAGTGAAGTGGTTCAACGAGAAGAGAGGTTTTGGTTTCATCACGCCCGACGACGGTAGCAAGGATGTCTTCGCTCACTTTTCTGCCATCACAAGCGAAGGATTCAAGTCCTTGGCTGAAGGTGATGAGGTAGAGTTTGAGATCGAAGATACTTCCCGCGGCCCTCAGGCAAAGAATGTTGTTAAATTATAGAAGTAATTCCTTAGTTTAACAAACAGCCCCCCACTACAGAACTTTTGTGGTGGGGGGGGATTTTTTTATTGATTTTAACCTTAGCCTGTGATAAGATAAAAGTAGTTTAAGAAGGAGACAGGAGGAGAACATTGTTAGAGAGATATATTCTACCAGAGATGGGAGAAGTCTGGAGTGAAGAGAATAGGTTTAAGAAGTATGTAGAAATTGAGGTCCTGGTCTGCGAGGCCTTAGCCCAGATCGGTCAGATTCCTAAGGAAGCAGCAAGAAAGATTCGCAAGAAAGTAGAAGTAGACATTAAAAGAATAAAAGAGATTGAAAAAGCAACCCGCCACGAAACCATCGCTCTTATTGAAGCAATAAGCGAAAAGGTAGGCAAGGAGGCAAGGTTTCTCCACCTCGGCCTCACCTCATCCGATATCCTGGATACCGCTCTGGCTCTGCAGTTGAAAGAGTCTTCCTGTCTAATTATTAAGGACTTAGAGAATCTAATAAAAAGATTGCTCAAGAAAGCAAGTAAGTATAAAGATACGATTATGGTGGGTAGAACCCATGGCATCCATGCCGAACCGACCACCTTCGGCTTAAAACTCCTCCTCTGGACCGAGGAGTGCCGGAGAAACTTAGAGAGGATGAAAGAGACAAAAGAGATGGTCTCCTATGGCAAGATCTCCGGGCCAGTGGGGACCTATTCCAATATCGACCCCAGGGTAGAGAAAATAGTCTTGAAAAGATTAAATTTAAAACCCGCTCCTATTTCTACCCAGATTATTCAGAGGGATAGACAGGCCCAGTATCTGGCTACTTTAGCCCTAATTGCTACCTCTTTGGAGAAGTTCGCCCTCCTCTTGAGGAACTTACAGAGGACAGAGATTGGAGAAGTGGAGGAGCCCTTTGCTTCCCGGCAGAAGGGCTCATCTGCCATGCCCCATAAGAGGAATCCCATAATCTGTGAAAGGATCTGTGGCTTAGCACGGGTAGTGAGAGGAAATCTCTTAGCCGGCCTGGAGAATATCCCTTTATGGGAGGAGAGGGACATTAGCCATTCCTCCGTGGAGAGAATCATTATCCCCGATTCAAGCATCTTAGTCGATTATATGCTCCGTAAGTTTAGGGAAGTAATGGAAGGTTTAAAGGTCTATTCCGGAAAGATGAGAGAGAATTTAGGGAAGACAAAGGGTCTCATCTTCTCTGAAAAGGTATTGCTGGAACTAATGAAGAAAGGGCTTTCGCGAAAGAAGGCCTATTCCCTTGTCCAGAGGAATGCTTTCCGGGCAAAGGAAAAGGGTTTGGAGTTCAAAGACTGTCTACTAAAGGATAAAGAAGTTACCAAACACCTCAAATTCCGAGAGATAGAAGGCTGCTTTGATCTAAAGTATTATCTTCGTAATGTGAACAAGATTTACAGGAGATTAGATATATGAGCCCCGCACCTTTAAGCAAGAAGAAGGAATTGAACCCCACACCTTTGACAGGAACACGGAAAAAGAGGAATACAAAAAGGTGCGGGGTGAGGACTGCGCTCCTAATCGTTGATATGCAGAACGACTTCATCCATTTCAAGAATTCTCCTGTCTATGTCCTGCCTGCCAAAAAGGTCATTCCCAAGATAGTCAAACTTTTGACTGCCTGCCGCAAGAAAAAAATTCCTGTTGTCTATGCTATTACTTCCCATAAGAGAGATAGAGGTAGCTGGGCTCTGCTGGATAAAGAGTATAATCGTGCCTATTGCATAGAGAATACTCCGGGAGCAAAGATCACTTCTGAGATTAATCCTCAAAAGAAAGAATATATTATCAAGAAGAGAAGGTATAGCGCTTTCTTTAAAACAGGCCTAGAAAGACTCTTGAAGAGACTGAAGGTTAAAAGGCTTATTGTCTGTGGGGTGACGACCAGTTGTTGTGTCTCTTCTACGGTAAGGGATGCCTACTTCAGGGATTATGAGGTGATAGTAGTCTCTGATGCTGTGAGCGCTACTTACCGGGACCTACACAGGGCTGCCCTAAAATATTTCAGAGAGAATATCGGTCTGGTATTAAAGACAAACGAAGTCATCAGACATCTATGAGTAACCAGAAAACAGATATCAGTCTTCAGATTTCAGTTTTCAGATTGCGGATGAAATCAGCAATAACTTACTACAAAACAAACTGATATCTGACTTCTGAGATCTGATATCTGCGAGGGGAGTGAGCAATGAAGAGGGTTCTGATCAGTGTCTCCGATAAGAGGGGCCTTGTTCCCTTTGCTAAGGGATTAGTGAGATTGGGCTTTGAGATCATCGCTACTGAGGGCACAGCGAGAATACTTAAAAAGAAGGGTATTCCAGTCAAGACTATCTCAGAGATTACAGGCTTTAAAGAAATTTTAGAAGGGAGAGTAAAGACTTTGCATCCTGCGATTTTCGGAGGGGTATTGGCCTTGCGTGAGAAGAAGCACTTAAAGGAATTGGCAAGAGAAGATATAAAGCCCATCGATCTTGTAGTAGTCAATCTCTATCCCTTTCACAACTTAGAGAGCATAGATATCGGAGGAACGGCTCTCATCAGATCAGCAGTCAAGAATTTTAAGAATGTGGGAGTAGTCATTGAGTCCGGAGATTATAAGAAGACCCTGAATGAATTGAGAAAGAGAAGGGGTAATCTACCACTAAAAACTAAAGAAAATTTAGCAAGGAAGGCTCTTGTTTATATCCTTCATTATGATAGAATGGTATATGGATGCTTGACAGGCTACAAGCTACAAGCTACAGGCTACAGGCTACCTGAGGAGTTATTTCTGGAATATAAGAAGGTTAAGGATTTGAGGTACGGGGAGAATCCTCATCAGAAAGCGGCTTTTTACCGATCACCGATTACCGATTACCGATTACCGAAACAGCTGGGGGGGAAGGAGTTATCGTTTAATAATATACTGGATCTGGATGCTGCCTGGAGTATAATTAGAGAGTTTAAAGAACCGACAGCAGTTATTATTAAACATACTAATCCCTGCGGTGTAGCAAGAGATAAAAATTTGGTGAGTGCCTACCAAAAGGCGAGAGACTGTGATCCCCTTTCCGCCTTTGGGGGAGTGATCGGCCTGAACAGAAAAGCCGACATCTCTACGGCCAAAGAAGTAACCTCTACTTTTATTGAAGCAGTCATTGCCCCTGGGTTTACTCCGCAGGCCATAAAAGTCCTGAAGAAAAAGAAAAACCTAAGAGTTGTCCAATGTCCAATGTCTCCCTCGGGGATCTCGAGTCCCCTCGGGACGAGAGGCAACGTCCAATGTCAGAAAAAGGATTTACGGACAGTAGACTGGGGATTGTTGGTTCAGGATAAGGATATTAAAGATATCAAAACCAAAAACTTCAAAACAGTAACCAAGAGGAAGCCGACAAAGGAAGAGTTAGCGGCTTTATTCTTTGCCTGGAAAGTGGCGAAGTATGTAAAATCAAACGCCATTGTGATAAGCAGTGAGAATCAGACCTTGGCCATCGGTGCTGGACAGACCTCTCGCATTGATGCCCTAAAGATTGTCATCTTGAAAATGCAAT
>JAHIPW010000123.1 GCA_018903055.1 bacterium | reverse complement strand
CTCCAGATGATCGAAGATGAGCAGGGTATCGGTTAAGAGAAATATAGCATCGGGAAGATTTAAATCATCCGGGTTCTTATCAGGTAATTTTTCAAAGAAGCGCACCATATCATAGGAGAGGTAGCCTACCATTCCTCCCACAAACCTGGGAAGCCCCTTAACTTTTACAAACTTATAATCTGCCATTAACTTCTTTAAATCACTGAGAGGATCAGATACCTTCTGGGTTTCCTTCTTTCCCTCACTAATTATCTCTACCCTCTTCCCTTTGCTTTTGAATATCAGAGAAGGGTTACTCCCTAAGAAGGAGTATCTTCCTAACCTCTCTCCTTTTTCTGCGCTTTCTAACAGATAACTATAATCTCCGGTATCGATCTTGGTGAAAGCAGAGACCGGAGTCTCAAAATCTGCTAATATTTCTCTATAAACTGGGATAAGATTTCCCTTTTTTGACTTCTTAATGAATTCCTTTAGGGAAGGATAATACATGTTATTCTACAGTTACGCTCTTGGCTAAGTTCCTCGGCTGGTCGATGTCGCAGCCTCTCCTGGCGGCGATGTGATAAGCCAAAAGTTGCAAGGGAATGACCGCCAAGAAGGGGGTGAAGTCTTCTCTAATTTGAGGGAGATAGATAACTTCGTCTGCTTTTTCTTTAATCTTCTTGTCTCCCTCTGTTGCCAGAGCAATAACTATTCCTTCCCGGGCCTTAATCTCCTCAATATTGGAGAGCACCTTTTCATAGACCGAGCCCTGGGTAGCGATGGCCACGATAGGCATATCTTCATCGATAAGAGCAATGGGGCCGTGCTTCATTTCTCCTGCCGGATAGCCCTCGGCATGAATATAGGAGATCTCCTTAAGTTTCAGTGCTCCTTCTAAGGCTATGGGGTAATTAATTCCTCTTCCCATATATAGAAAATCCCTCTTATGAAAATATTTTCGAGCACAGGATAGAATTCCTTTGATATCTTCCAATATCTTCTTTACCTGCTGGGGAAGGTTCCTCAAGGTAGCGAGCATCTCCTGGGCTTCTTCTTCCGGAATGGTTCCTCTTATTCCTCCCAGATAGATGGTAAAGAGATAAAGGAGAGTAAGTTGGGCGATGAAGGCCTTGGTGGAGGCCACGGCGATCTCCGGTCCGGCATGGGTATAGAGAACACCATCTGCCTCCCGGCTGGCGGTGGAGCCGACTACATTTGTTATGGCCAAGGTTTTGGCCTTTTTCTCCTTTGCTAAGCGAAGAGCGGCTAAGGTATCTGCCGTTTCCCCGGATTGGGTAATGACCATGACCAGGGTTTGGGAATCGATGATGGGATTTCTATATCTGAATTCAGAAGCGATATCTACCTCTACTGGTAAGCCTACCTTATTTTCAATCAAAAATTTCCCGATCAATGCTGCATGATAGGAAGTTCCGCAGGCAATAATGAAGAGCCTCTTTATTTTCTCTATCTCTTTAGAAGAAAGGCTTATCTCCGGTAAGAGAACTTCTCTTTCATCCTTAGCTATCCTTCCCCGCAGGGTATCCATCATAGCCCGGGGCTGTTCATAAATCTCTTTAAGCATAAAATGCTTATAGCCATTCTTCTGGGCAAGAGAGACATCCCATTCTATTATAGTTACTGCCTTCTCCACTTTCTTATTATCCAGGGTGGTGACTTTTACCCCTTCTGGAGTGAGGGTTGCTAGCTGACCCTCATCCAGGAAGATTATCTCTCGGGTATGATTCAGGATGGCGGGAACATCGCTGGCAATGAAGAACTCTTTCTCCCCAACCCCAACGATTAAGGGGCTTCCATATCTTGCGGCAACTAACTTCTCCGGGTCCTTGGTGCTTATTACCCCGATAGCATAGGCTCCCTCCACGCTCTTTAAGGCTTCTCTCGTCGCCTCTTCTAAATCTCCTTTGAAGTTTTCCTCTATCAAATGGGCAAGGACCTCGGTATCCGTCTCAGATTTGAATCTATGACCTTTCTTTATGAGTTCCTCCTTTAGGATTAAATAGTTCTCAATAATCCCATTATGGACTACTACTAAATCCCCCGAACAGTCTGAGTGGGGATGGGCGTTCTCATCAGAGGGCTTACCATGGGTTGCCCATCTGGTATGGCCCAGACCAATTGTTCCCTCCAGTTTCTTATTTACTAAGAGGGCCTCTAGGATACTAATCTTTCCTTCCTTCTTGTAAAGCAGAATCTTCTTTTTCTCTAGTACCGCAATCCCACTGGAATCATAGCCTCTATACTCCAGCCTCTTCAATCCCTCCAAGAGGATGGGTTGGGCCCTCTTTTTACCCAAATAACCAACGATACCACACATTCTATTCTCCTCTGCCCTTGACTTCCATGAAGATCCTCATAATGGCGCGGGCCAACTTATCCGGCTCATGGCGCAGATAATCCCTAGTACTCATGAAATTCGCTTTAACTACCTTAACTCCCAGTTTCTTTAATTTCTCTTCATCCACCTTTACCGGGAAGGCCTTCTCCTCTTCATACTTTTTGGCAAGTTCCAGAGGAGCATGACTGGTATTCACCAAGACATAGTCCAGAAACTTACTCTTAGTATGTTTATAGATGGCCTCTATATGGTCTGAGGCAGAATAATTGTCCGTCTCTCCCGCCTGGGTCATAACGTTACAAACATAGATCTTAATCGCTTTTGAATTTTCTATGGTTTCTATCATTCCTTTAGTCAACAGATTAGGCATCACACTGGTATAGAGAGAACCGGGACCGATAATGATTATCTCTGCCTCCTTTATTGCCTTCAGGGTTTCTGGATTGGAAGGAGCATCAGAAGGAGCAAGAAAAATCTCCTCTATCTCACCTTCCGCCTCGGGGATCGCTGCCTCCCCCTTCACTATCCTCCCATCCTTCATCTTCGCCTGGAGGGAGACATCGCTCAGGGTAGAGGGAAGGACCTGGCCACGAATGGCCAATATCTTACTGGAGGCTCTTACGGCACTGGCAAAATTCTTGGTCACTTCACTCATTGCGGTAATGAAGAGGTTCCCAAAGGAGTGGCCCTTCAGTTCACTGGGCCCTTTGAATCTATGCTGAAAGAGATCCTCCATCAGGGGCTCGGTATCTGCTAGGGCTACCAGGCAGTTTCTGATATCTCCCGGGGGAGGCATAGCGAAGTCCTCTCTTAGTCTTCCCGAGCTTCCTCCGGAATCAGCCATAGTAACGATGGCCGAGAGGTTAGAGGTATACTCCTTTATTCCTTTTAAGAGGCTGGAGAGGCCGTACCCCCCTCCAATACCTACTATCCTTGGGCCACGTCTGAGTTGCCTCTTCTCATAGACCACGTCAACCAAATCCCTCTTTTCCTGCGGAGCGAAAAGAGAATAGATGGATTTTAGCAATCGTTGCAGACCCAAGGCAATACAGATTACGCCCAGAAGGAAGATAAGCATAACCACCGGCCTGGTTTTCAGGGCCTCAGAGAGAAAGATTCTCTCAAAATCCTTTACAATCTGGGGGGGATTCTCAAGGCCGCGGAGGCCACCCAATCCCGTTCCTAAGAAGAGGATTCCAATAAGTAGAAGGAATACCCATCTCTTAACGAGCATCCCAGGATAGAACCACTTTAATATTTTCTTTAACTTCACCCTGTCAAACCTCCTTCAGTTAACAGCAGTTAATACCAGTTAATAACGGTTAATAACAGTTGCGTTAAAGGTAACTGATATTAACCGATTTTAACAATTTTTAACCGATTTTAACCTAGCTATCTTCTCCTCTTAATTAGATCAAGCATCTCTCTGACCGCCTCTTTCATTCCCACCATTACTGCCCGGGCGATGATGTTATGTCCGATGTTCAACTCCTCTATCTCCGGGATTTTTACTATTCGAGAAACATTCTGGTAGGTGAGGCCATGACCAGCGCTAACTTCAAGGCTTAACTTTCGCGCTTTTTGGGCGGCCATTGTAATGCGCTTAAGCTCTTTATCTTCCTTCTTCTTGCTCTTTGCTTCTGCATAGCATCCGGTATGGAGCTCCACCATCTGGGCACCGGTCTCAGCAGAGGCTATAACCTGTTTTAGATCGGGGTCTATGAATAGACTTACAAAAATTCCTTTTTTTTTCAATCTTTTGACCGCTTTAGAAATCTTCTCTAGATTTCCGGCTACATCCAGTCCCCCTTCAGTGGTTAGCTCTCGCCTTTTCTCCGGCACCAAGGTAGCTTGGTCTGGTCTCACTTCACAGGCGATCTTCAGGATCTCTTTTGCTACTGCCATCTCTAAATTAAGTCTCTTGACCTTTTTCTTTAAAAGTTTTACGTCTCGATCCTGGATGTGGCGCCTATCTTCTCTTAAATGAACGATGATGGAGTCTGCTCCTGCTCTTTGAGCCAAAAGGGCGGCCGCCGGGGGATCTGGTTCTGGGGCCCTTCTGGCCTGCCTTACCGTAGCTACATGATCGACATTTACTCCTAATCTAACCATCTTACGTCTCCAGTCGTTTTGCCCGTTGGCCCGTTTAATCCGTTGAAATAAAACTGACTTAAGCAGCCTAACGGGCATAACGGGCGTAACGGGATTAACGAGATTTTTAGCCCAGTTTCCTTTTAATGATTTTGCTTATGTTTCGGGCGATGGTTTCGATCTCTTTTTTCTCTTTTCCCTCAATCATTACCCTTATAAGAGGCTCAGTGCCTGAAGGGCGAACTAAAATTCTCCCACCACTACCAAGTTTTTCCCCGGCCCTTTCAATATCTTTTTTAATCTCTAAAACTTTTAATGGGTCTTTCTTCTTCTTGATCCGGACATTAACCAGTACCTGGGGAAGTTTCTCCATAATTTGGGCAAGTTCAGAAAGGGGCTTACTCCTCTTCTTCATGATGGAGAGTATCTGGAGGGCGGTAATTATTCCATCCCCTGTAGTATTATGCTCTAAGAAGATGATGTGGCCTGATTGCTCTCCACCTAAAGTTAGATTCTTTTTTAGCATTTCATCCAGAACGTATCTATCGCCAACCGGAGTTCTAATAACCTTACCACCCATTTTCTCTAATGCTAAATCCAGCCCCAGGTTGCTCATCACTGTGGCCACCAGGGTCTTCTTGGGAAGTCTCTTCTTCTTTATTAGTTCCTGGGCACAGAGAGCCATCATCTGATCCCCATCGACCACCTCTCCCTTCTCATCCATAAAGATTACCCGATCTCCATCCCCATCGAATGATATTCCAACATCTGCCTTCTCTTTCAATACCCTCTCCTGAATGACCTCGGGAGAAAGGGAGCCACAGTTCCGGTTAATATTTGTTCCATCTGGAGAAACATTCAGGGTAATTAATTCTGCATCAAGTGTCCTTAAAATCTGTGGTGCTACTTGATAAGTAGCGCCATTGGCACAATCGATTACTATCTTATAGCCTCTGAGGTTTAAACCACGAGGAAAGGATTTCAGAGCAAACTCTTCATATCTTCTGGAAGCATCATTAACAGAGTAGATTCTACCGATCCCCTTTCCTGTGGGGTGAAAAACTTCTCTCTTCTTCAAGAGGCGTTCTTCGATCTTCTTCTCATAATCATCGGAGAGCTTAAGGCCCCTTCGGGAGAAGAACTTAATTCCGTTATCATAGTAAGGATTATGGGAAGCGGAGATGACGATCCCGGCATCTGCTCTTAAAGACTTTGTGAGATAGGCAATGGCGGGAGTGGGAAGGATGCCTAATTTCAGGACATCACCCCCTACAGAGGATATCCCGCTGGCCAGGGCTTCCTCGAATATAGGGCCGGATAGGCGGGTATCACGACCAATGGCCAGAGAGGCCCTCCTCTTATCCTTTTTAAAGAAAAGAGCAACTGTCTTCCCCAATCTAAAGGCAATCTCAGGAGTCATGGGGTAGACATTTGCCCTTCCCCTTATTCCGTCGGTACCAAAGAGCCTACGCATTCTTTACTCCTGGAATATTATCTTGCTGCCCAATGTGACCTCAAAGAGAGCAGGGGTGACAGAGACCACTTCAATCTTGGGAGGAGTAGTAACCTCGGGCTTCAATTTATATGTTCCCCGGGAGAGGTCACTAACATCTATAGCTACCGTGATATTCGTCGCTTTTAAAGTTGCCATTGACTCCTGGGGACCCCTTAAAAGAAGAGTTGCTCTCTTCTCTTTTAGGCGGGCCTCAAGGAGTGAAGAAGGAGGTTGCATAATCTTGACCGGGATATCTGTGAACCTCTTCTCCACCAGTTCCCGAACTAAATCTATCGATACCTGAATGGGTGCCTCCCTTATAATCTTCAAGTCCTTTTCTTCTGTAAGATTCGCCTTCACCACCCGAGTAATATTGCTTGAGATATCACTCACATCTATGGGAGTAGTCGGTATTCCAGCCAAGGCCTTTAGTCTGCTCTCTGGTCCGCGAACCATTAGACTCTTTGGGTCACAGGTAGTCTTTCCTATTCCATAACCTGGAGTGGGCCTTCCCAGAATAGTGGGTTTTATCTCCATCTCCTTGGTAGCCAAAGGCTCTAAATTGACCGAGACTATCCTCGGTGTTATCTTAACCATCCTCACCCCTTCAGGACATTTGATCTTGAAGTCCTCTGAGGGATAAAGAAATTGGCCCGCCTCCTTTCCCTTGAGGTCGAGATAGACCTTGATCTGCCTTCTCTCCAGTCCCAGAATGATGTTGCGGGGTCCTTGGAGACTCACGGAAACTGTTTCAGGAGAGACGGTGGGAACAAGATCAGCAAGATCAGTATAGAAATCAAGTGGTACATCGCCAAAGGTCCGAATCTCTCCCTGCTGGCTTAAAACATAGAAGAATAGGACTAAGGCACAGGTTAAAGAGGCCAGTTTAATACCCAGATTGTGATGAAACCAGTTCCTCATTCTTTCTCTCCTTTTTTAGGGACAGGACGAAATAGGAGATTCTTTACTGTTTTAGAGAGGGTAGTTCCATCGAGATCCCTGGTCAGCCTTCCCCCAACCGCCAGAGATATCTTCCCCGTCTCTTCTGAGACAATGATTACTACAGCATCTGTCTCTTCCGAAAGACCCAGGGCTGCCTTATGCCTCATCCCCATCCTCTTGGAAACATCCGGATTCCTGGTAAAGGGCAAGAGGCATCCCGCAGCAGCGACCCTATTGCCTTGAATGATGACCGCCCCATCGTGAAGGGGAGTAGTAGGCAAGAAAATAGTAGATAAAAGTTCCCGGCTCACATCGCTATCGATCTTTATCCCGGTCTCGATATAGGTCTTTAATCCTGTTTCCCTTTCTAAAGCAATGAGCACTCCTTTCTTCTTCTTGGCGAGAATATCTACTGCCTCTATTATTTCGTCAAGATAGCCGGACTCGGCTTCTTTTAAAAATCCTCTAAAAAAGCGCCTCTGACCAACCTCTGCCAAAGCCCTCCTTATCTCCGGAGCAAATAAAATAACAAAGGCAAGTATCAAGACCTGCCAAAGGCCTCTCACTAAGAAGTTGAATGTAGTAAGACCTAATCTTTGGGCGATAAAGGCGGTAATAAGCAGAATGAGCAAGCCTTTTAAAACCTGAACCGCCCTGGTCCTCCTCACCAAGCAAAAGAGCCAGTAGAAGAGGAGGGTTACTACCAAAACATCAATAACGTATAACCCATACCTCATCACTTCTTTCATCTTACCCTCTAAATGCTGGTTATTTTAAATTTAAAAATTAAATATCAAAAATCAAGATTATCCCAAAGGGATCTCTTCGGGACATATTAAAATCCAAAATTTTAAATTTTAATTTGTCATTTTGCATTTTGATTTTTACATTTTGCATTTAGTCATCCGTGCCTATCCGTGTCTAATGGCATCTATCATATCTGCCACTCTCTTCATCTCTTTTACATCGTGGACTCTTACCATATCTGCCCCATTTAAAATAGAAGCGGCCGCTGTGGCCGCTGTTCCCTCTAACCTCTCCTCTACCGGAAGGCCCAATACATCCCCAATCACCGACTTCCTGGAGGGACCGACCAGTATTGGTCGACCCAAAGATTTGAATTCTGAGAGTCTATTGAATATCTCTAAGTTATGTTCCGTTTTCTTACCGAAGCCAATTCCTGGATCGATGATTATTCTTTCCCCATCTATTCCCTCTTCTTTAGCAAAAGCAATTCTCTCTCTTAGGAAAGAGATTATCTCTCCTACTACATCTCCATATTTAGGATTCTTTTGCATATTGCCTGGCCTTCCCTGCATATGCATCAAGATCAAGGGTGCCTTATATTTCGAGACCACCTGGCTCATCCCCTCATCCAGGCGCAGGGCGCTGATATCATTCACCAGAGAGGCCCCAGAGTCCAGGGCTTCTCTTGCCACCCGGCTCTTATAGGTATCGATCGAGATGGGAAGGTTGATCCTTTTAACCAGTCTCTTGATTACTGGGATGGTCCTTCTCAGCTCCTCTTGTAGAGGGACGGGCCTTGTTCCCGGCCTGGTTGACTCACCGCCAACATCGATGATATCCGCCCCTTCTTCTGCCATCCCTTCTGCCTGAAGAAGGGCAGAATCCAGGGTATCATATCTTCCCCCATCAGCAAAGGAATCTGGGGTAACATTCAGTATCCCCATGATAAGAGTTCTTCTACCAATCTTTAAAGTGTATTTTCCAGATTCTATCTTCCATTGCTTACGCTTGAAATTAGCAAGAAGATTCTTTATCTCCTCTGCAATTTCTGCTAAACTAAAGGGTTGTCTCTTTAATTTCTCAACGAGCAATCGATACTGTTTCTCTGTTCCCAGCAATAGAACATCTGATCTTTCTCTCTTTAAATCAATGACTCTGCGGCTCGTGGCCGCCTCGGCCCCTAAGGATAGAGCCTCCTGCTTCAGTATATTGGCTGCCTGGGGCCTTATCTTTTCTAACTTTACCGCAAAAAAAAGGGCCTTGGGAGCCATGAGCCTTATTCCATAGGAGTCAACCCCAATCCTCTTCAGTTCCTCCTTTGCTCGGGAAAGATCATCAATAATTACTACCCGCGGATTATGCAAGATAAATCCTCATTTCATTCACTAAAACGTTACATCAAGATACAAGAGACAAGAAACAATAACCAAACAAGATACAATAACCAAACTACATAAATGGACATCCGAATATCAAGAAATTAGAATGTGGGTGAGTTGTGGGTTGTGTGTCGGGTTGTGGGGGTGAGGGTGTGGAATATATCCCCATCCACACAACTCATCCCCGACCCACTACTCATAACCCATCCGCACCCTTAGTTACTCTCTTACTTTTTACTTGGTGTTTGAATATTGGTGATTGTTTGCCTGCCTGTCGGCAGACAGGTATCTTGCTTCTTGGTGTTTGGTTATTTCTATTTTAGCCCCTAATCAACATCAGGGCTTCTGCTCGGGCAGCGGTCCTCTTCCTGAAGACCCCTCTTACCGCAGAGGTGATGGTTACTGAGCCCGGCTTCTTTATCCCCCTGATGATCATGCAGAGATGTTCGGCCTCTACTATCACTAAGACCCCCTGGGGTCTTAGAGTATCCATAATAGTATCTGCGATTTCCTTGGTGAGCCTCTCCTGCATCTGGGGCTTCTTGGATAGGATATCCACTACCCGGGCCAGTTTGGATAATCCGGTTACCCTCCCTCCACCAGGGATATAGGCAAGATGGACCCTCCCATAGAAGGGGAGGAGGTGATGCTCGCACATAGAATAGAGGGGGATGTCCTTGACCAGAACCAGTTCATCATGCTGTATGGGAGCAAGGGTGAGGACCTTCCTGGCATCCTTTCCAATCCCAGAAAATATCTCGCTATAGAGCTCTGCCACCCTCTTGGGAGTATCTACTAAACCCTTTCGTTTGGGGTTCTCACCTATCGCTTTTAAAATTTCTTGAACCGCTTTAGCAATTACCTTCTTATTCACTATTCACCGACTATTGACTAGCGATTTCTTTCTTCGCCCCGTTTCCCCGATTCTCCGTTTCAGTTTCCCACCTGCCTGCCCCGTAGGCTTGTCCTTCGGAGCTCACTTTCCCACTTGCCTGCCCCGTAGGCTTGTCCTTCGGGGCTCATCTGCTCACTTTCTTCTTAGGGAATTCCTTCTTAATTCCTACCAACTGGGCCACCTCTTCCCCATCCATGACCTCTCTCTCCAACAGAGTCTCAGCCAAGAGTGAAAGCTTCTTCTTATTTTTCTTTAGTAGTTCTTTGGCTCGGGCATAACACTCATCCACAATCTTGCGCACCTCCCGATCTATGGCCCGGGCAGTCTCCTCGCTATAATCCTTCTCCTCTGTTATATCTCGTCCCAAAAATATCTGCTCATGTGGCCTACCAAAGGTAAGGTGGCCTAGTTTCTCACTCATTCCATACCTGGTCACCATCCTCCGTGCCTCATCCGTAACCACCCGCAGGTCGGACTGGGCACCGGTCGATACCTCATTAAAAACGATCTCCTCACTTGCCCGGCCACCTAAGGTCTTGGCAATTTCAGCCATTAATTTTTTCTTAGTGGAGATGTATCGATCCTCTATGGGCGGGGTAATGGTATAACCCAGGGCCAGACCACGAGGCAGGATGGATACCTTATGTAGGGGATCGGCCTCTGGTATTAGAAGAGCTAAGAGAGCATGGCCCGATTCGTGATAAGCGATTATTTTCTTCTCTTCAGTGCTGATTACCATTGACTTTCTCTCCGGACCGGCCATGACCCGATCTATGGACTCCTCGACCTCCTCCATGGTCACCTGCTTCCTATTCTTCCTGGCCGCCAGAAGTGCGGCCTCATTGGCCACATTAGCCAGATCCGCTCCAGAGAATCCCGGAGTTCGGCGAGCGATGACCTTGAGGTCCGCATCCTTAGCCAGGGGAATTTTCCTGGTATGTACCTTTAATATGGCCTCCCTTCCATTTATGTCTGGTCGATCGACAACAATGCGCCGATCGAAACGACCCGGTCGCAACAATGCCGGGTCTAAAACGTCCGGTCGGTTAGTGGCTGCGATTAGGATGATACCCTCATTGGGATCAAAGCCATCCATCTCAACGAATAACTGATTCAGTGTCTGTTCTCTTTCATCATGGCCTCCTCCCAATCCCGCGAACCTCTGCCTTCCCACAGCATCTATCTCATCGATGAAGATTATGGAAGGAGCGTTCTTCTTCCCTTGCTGAAATAGAGAACGGACTCTGCTCGCACCGACTCCGACAAACATCTCAACAAAGTCCGAACCGCTAATAGAGAAGAAAGGAACCCCGGCCTCACCGGCTACTGCCTTGGCTAAGAGGGTCTTTCCCGTTCCCGGGGGACCCATTAAGAGTACTCCTTGGGGGATCTTCCCTCCTAATCTCTGAAACTTCTTGGAGTCCTTTAAGAACTCGATGACCTCCTTTAATTCTTCCTTTGCCTCATCGCATCCCGCAACATCCTTGAAAGTAATCTTTGTCTTGGGCTCGGTATGTAATTTGGCCTTTGACTGACCGAAGGACATGGCCTGCTTTCCCGCTCCCTCTACCCGACGGAAAAGGAAGAACCAGAGAAGACCAAATACTACGATAAAGGGAAGAACATTCCATAAAAGGGTTTTCCATTGTGTGGGGGGCTTGCCAATGATCCTTACCCCTTTGGCCTGTAATGTCTCAGCGAGCTTTGGATCCTGATAGGGGGTATAGGTCCTGAACCTCGTCTCATCCCTCAGTCTCCCCTCGATGTTGTTCTCCATAATGGTCACTTCCTGGACCTCTCCCTTATTCACCTTCTCTATAAAAACAGAGTAATACAAGGTTTCGATAGGGGAGACTTTTGTCTTCTGGGCTTGATAGAAGAAAGCGATGATGAGGGCCAAAAGAAGCCAAAAACCGATGGATTTAGTAAATTTTGAAGCTTTATTCATCCCGTTAGACCTCCTTTTTTATCCCGTTAGAGATAGAAAACACTTCAAAAGTTTGTTGTTGTCGATGCTCGTATCGATGCTCGTTGTAGAGACTCGATGCTCGATTTTCTTCCCTTTCTTTAGCACAATCCAGCCTCGAGCTTCCAGATTCAAGCCTCGATACGAGTTTCAAAAACGTTAAACCCCGTTAGACTCTCAAATATCGTTCTGTAATTTTTCTAATAGTTTTGATACCGACTCCAAATGGATTATTTATTCTTACATGTTGGTAGATTAGAGTCTAAACGGGGTAAACCAGTTTCTATACCTTTAGTTTTCTGGAATCCTAATAATAGCATATTTTGAGGTATCGGGACTTCATTAAGCAACTATTTCAGTCTTTCCTTTGCCTTATCCGTTAGGGTGGCGATATAGGGAAGATTTCTGTATAACTCTAAATAATCCAATCCATAGCCCACCACGAACTCATCGGGAATGGTGAAGCCTACATAGTTCGGCTTCACCTTTATCAGACGTCGTGAGGGCTTATCAAGAAGGGTACAGATTTTAATGCTCTTTGGGTTATGGGCCTTTAAATATTTCTTAAGATAAGAGAAGGTAAGACCGGTATCAACAATATCCTCAACGATTAAGACATACTTATCCTCAATATCCTCTTTTAGGTCCTTGATAATCCTTATCGCCCCACTTGATTTGGAGGCCTTTTTGTAGCTGGTGACGAACATGAAGTCTATTGCTGCCGGAACAGAGATGTGGCGCACCAGGTCGGCCAAGAAGAGCATGGCTCCCCTCATAATGGCCACGATGACCAGTTTTTTTCCGCTATAATCTTTGGATATTTTCCTTCCTAGCTCCCGGATCTTCTTCTGAATCGCTTCTTCGGATATCAGAATATCCTCTACTATCTTGGGCTTCATTCTTTCACCTCTACCATCAACACTTTCTTTGTTTTATTGGTGACCTTTGCCTTATCTGATATGCGCTGGCCAACTACCCAGATAATCTCCTTTCCACTAAGAAGCAAGGATGTCCTCTCCCTTTCCTTGAGAGGTATCTTCTCGTCCATGAAGAAGTCCTTCAACTTCTTACTCCCTCTCATGCCCAAAGGTTGAAAGCGATCCCCTTCTTCCCTATTGCGCAAGAATAAAGGGGCCTTTAGTCTCTGGTAATCGAAGTAGGCCTTCTCCTTTGAACCCCGCTCCCCTGAAGAGGGGCGGGGTGAATCCTCCTTCAATGTCTTCGGTCTCCCCTTTAGGATTTTAGCCCGGAAGGAGAAGCCAATCTCAGGAATCTTGGTAATTCCAGGCACTTTTAAGAAATAGTTAAAGGAAGAAACCTTTTTTTCTTTCTTAAAGCCTATGGATAGTCTTCTATACTCCTTAGTAACCAGAATATTTCCTGGTAGATCTAAGGAGGCTCTTCCTCTTGCCTTTAATAGGTCAAGTATATCATCTATATGCGCATGATTGATGTCGAGTTTATTACCTTTTATCAATCCCACGGATTCTCTCAGGAGGCGTCTTTGGATGGGAGAAGAAAGGGATGAGAGTTTAATAATATCCAATGTAATCTTCTCTTCCCCTCTCCTGTTTATCACCTGCTTGAGGTGTCTATTGACAATTCCTTCTAAATAGCGATCCTCTTCTCTTAAAAGCTGGGCAGTGCGTACCAATACCGATTTGATATTTGGATTATACTTGGTAAGAAGGGGTAAGAGTTTTAGTCTTATCCTATTGCGTAGGTAGACCGGCTCTATATTTGAGGCGTCGAGACGACTCTTAATTCTATTTTCTTTTAAATACTTCTTAATCTCTTCCCTCGTTGTTTCAATCAAGGGCCTAATAATTTCTACTTCTAACTTTTTACTTTTTACTTTTAACTTCCTTATAGGGGGAATGCCACTCAAACCTTCCCTTCCCGAACCGCGCAGAAGCCTCATGAGAACCGTCTCTGCCTGATCATCTGCATTATGGCCCAGGGCAATCTTGTCTGCTTTTATCTGCTTCGCTACCCGCGCGAAGAAATCATATCTTGCCCTTCTTGCCCCATCCTCTGGAGAGAGGCCCTCTTCTTTAATGAAGGCCGGAACATCTCTGGATTCCACAATGACGGGAAGGTTCAATCTTTTGGCCAATTCTTGAACGTATCCCGCATCCCTATCCGAATCCCTGCCCCTGAATCTGTGATTCAGATGAGCAATAGATAGAGAAATCTTGAATGGGGGGGTCAGTTCTTTTAATATATGCAATAGAGCAACGGAGTCTGGACCTCCCGAGACCCCAACTACCACTCTGTCTCCAGAAGAGAGCATTCCGAATTTCTTTATGGTTTCTCTTACTTTCTCTTTAAGCATTTTTACAAGATATCTTCGCTATGCTCGGAATCTGATTCCACAGATTTTTAAAGATGATTACATAGATAAACCTAACTAATCTGTGTAATCTGTTTTTAATCTATTTAATCAAGTATCGGAATTTCAGTCCGATACTACAAGAAAGGCGACCTGGCAAACGCCGAGACGCCAAACGCCAAGTTGCCAAAGTTTAAAATAAAAACGCCAAATTATTTTTTTGCGCCTTGGCGAATTATTTTGCGGCTTAGCGTTCTTGCGCTTCTGCGTTTATAGGTCGCATGGTGGCGGTGCAGGGACTCGAACCCCGGACACGGGGATTACTTGCCCCGCACCAAATTATGCCAGCAGAAGGATTCGAACCTTCGACACGCGGATTATGATTCCGCTGCTCTAACCAGCTGAGCTATGCTGGCTCCAAGTTTGGTGCGGGGTGAAATTCACTGCTCTATCCAACTGAGCTACACCGCCAAATTTTTTGATAGCATCAAAAATTTGGTTGCGGGGCCCGGATTTGAACCGGGGACCTTGAGGTTATGAGCCTCACGTGGTACCTGACTCCACTACCCCGCGATTGTAATAATATAACACAGGTTTTTATCTTTGTCAAATTAATGATTTAAATCTTCAAGTTTGCCAATAGATGTTCTAAGATTCGCGATAATTAGCGTCTCTTTTTTATTCGCGTGAATTCGCGTTTTCACGTTCCTCAGAAGAGATGATCTCATAGACAATCTCGCCCTTCTTCACCATCCCAAGTTCTTCCCGGGCAATCTTTTCAATATAGAAGGGGTCCCCTTCCAGGGCCTTTATCTCTTCCTCTAGTCTCTTATTCTCCCGAGCGAGTTTTTTATTTTCCTCTTCTATTCTTGCCAATCTCTGGCCCACCTTTCTCAGGTCGAGATATCCAGAGATAAAAAGATAAGCAAGAAAAAAGATTAATAAAAAAATGGCTATTAAAATTACTTTAGAAGGACGCTTGCCTTTTCTCTCCGCCAATTTACTCCCCCGCCTTTATTTTACATTGAGCATCGTTCTCTTTGAATCGGTGAATCGGTGAACCGGTGAACCGGAGATTTTCTCCCTTTCCCCGTGTCCCCGTTTCTCCGTCCCACTTTCACACTTTCTCACTTTCTCGCCTTCTTAGGTATCTCTAACGGGGTGTAGATTGCTTTGGGGCCCAGTTCTTCTTCGATGCGTAATAGTTGATTATACTTGGCAATTCGCTCACTGCGAGAGCAACTTCCGGTCTTTATCTGCTCGGCATTGACCGCTACCGCTACATCAGCAATAGTAGTATCCTCTGTCTCTCCACTCCTATGAGAAATGACTGTAGTATATCCTGCTTCTTTTGCCATCTTAATAGTCTCTATGGTTTCTGTAAGAGTCCCAATCTGGTTCAACTTTATG
>JAHIPW010000122.1 GCA_018903055.1 bacterium | reverse complement strand
GCGCATAAGGGAGTGGGGAAGACCGCCCTGGCCTGTCAGATCCTTAAAAGATTGAAAGGCTTTGGAGCAATAAAGACTACCGTTTCCAAAGAGAATATCTCCGTTACTTCCAAGAATGAGGCGACTGGAGTCCCGGGGAAGGATACTGCTTTACTGAAAGGGGCGGGAGCAGAGAAGGTCGTCCTGGTTAGTTCTCCCAGAAAAGACTTAGATTGGGCTTTAAAGGTTGCCTTAGGGATGGTCTCTGAATGCAAGGGGGTAATCATTGAGGGAACGAGCGTTCTGGATTATATTAAACCAGATGTTGCTATACTCATTAAGGCAAAAGGGAAAAGGATGAAAGAGAGTGCCAAGAGAGCATTAAAGAAGGTGGATTTAGTGATTTCTTCAGATGAATTTGATGAGGCAGTGAGGTTTGTAAAGGAGAAGATGAAGTGATAAAAGACGAACTTTTAAAAACGGCTAAGAAAAAAAGAATTCCCTGTGTCGAAGCCCTGGCCTTGGCTAAAAGGTTGAAAGTAAAGCCCATTGAGATTGGCAGGACAGCGAATGAGATGGGGATTAAGATTACTAATTGCCAATTGGGCTGTTTCGGTAGACGCAGATGATCGCAGATTACCAACAGCAACTAGAAATTCTACGAATTAATTTTGCGTTTTTGTTTATAATTTTGCGCTTTTACGGTTGCAAAGGAGGGGAAGAAGATGAGAAGAAGGTATCTATGGATTGGGGTTCTGGGGTTAATTATTCTCTCTGTTCTATCTGGCGGGGTTCAGAAGGCTTTTGCTCAGCTACCTAAGCCCAAAGCCTGTATTATTGATATCGATGGGACGATAGCCGATGAAAGGGAGAGAAGAACGATCGCTACTAACCCAGATGGCAGCACAAACTGGCGCAAATACTTTGATCCGGAACTGGTCAAGAAAGATAAACCCATTCTTAAATCACGAGAAGTATTGAAATGGGTAGAGCAGCAGGGAATTAGGATATTCTATGTAAGCAGCAGGGAGACTACAGTCCTTGAGGCGTCCAAATGGTGGCTAAAACAACATAACTTCCCCCAAGGAGAGGTATATCATAGAAAACCATTCGGTCAGACCCTGGAATATAAGATTGGCACGATTAGAACCATCCAAAAAAATTATCAGGTAGTCTTTGGGGTTGGCGATAGGGACCGGGATATCACCGCTTACCAAACCTGCGGAATAGCAGCCATCAAAGTCAAGGAATCCTCTGAGACAGACTGGGATAGAGTAAAAAGCGAAATAGCGAAACTACTGAAATGAGAAGTCTTTAAATGAAGAAATTTATCTTGCTGATTTTAATAATTATTATTTCCTTAATAGGTGGCTGGGAAAAGAAGTTAGGGATATCAGATGAGACAGATCTTGGCGATTGGAAAAAGAGGGTAGAAGAGAAGATAGAGGAACTCAAGGTCAAGTATGATTTTTCTCATTGGCCAGCAAAAGAAGGCCAATTCAGATTGGGCTTCCCACTTTCCCCAGACCTTTTTCCTAATCTCAGCGGAGCAAAGGAAGTTTCCAAATCAACCTTTCTTAGGGAGAATGATGGGATTCCAATATCTGAGATTGAACCAGCGGTAGGCCGTATCTATTGCTGGGAAGTACCTTCTAAAGGTAGCTTAGAAATCGAGACGTTTATGACATCAATTGGTCGCGATGCTCAAGAGTATTTAATAGAGAAATATGCTGAGCGCGAAACGCGTATGACATCGATGGCGATGCCCATGCCCAGAGAAATAATAAGGCTAAAGGGCTTTACTGTGGGTTTGAGTCTGGGTGATATTTGCTTTGTCGAACCAGGCCCGAAAGAAGGTATTTACAATGAAATCGATTTCATCAAGGACAATATTGTAGTCAGGGTTCAGGGGAGGGGTGAAATAAGAAAGGAAATAAAAGATATTGCAATAAAAATAAATTCCCTTATTCCTTCTCGCATCCCAGTTCCATCTATCGATCGTTATAGGGCGAGAGTTAAGGAACTCTTTCCCGTGAAAGATATGGTATTGAAACTATCTGAGGAGTGGGAAGATGTACCCATCATTATTGAAGTAGAGGATCCAGCGGGCGGAGAGTTAGTCTATAAATGGGAATCTCTTGGTCGCATTGAGATTGAGAAGGATGAATTTGGTCGCTATATAGCCTCCATCGGGCCTCAAGATCAGGGAATATACGATATTGATGTATTCATTATCAATGATTATCTTCTCGCTAACTGCGATAGTTTAAGAATCACGGTTGTAGAATTTACTAAAGAAGAAATTAAGGAGCGAATAGAGAAATCGAAAAAAAATTTGACAAATCCGAGAAAATAGATTACACTAAATTTGAAAACTTCCGCCAGAGGCGGATCAGCCTTCAGCTGAGAATATTGCTCCGACCCCGATGTTCTAAGTTCCAAGTAAGGAATATGATATTGGGGCGATAGGGCATCCCGAGAAATCGGGATACCTCCCGTGCTTGGAAAGGAGAACACCACAAAGGCACAAAAGGGAACAGAAAGACACAAAATAATTCTTTGTGTTTTTATTTTGAGTTTAGTGTTTTTGTGGTTACAGACCAGCTTCTTATAGTCCACGGGAGCTGGTTTTTTTGTGACACGAATCAACGCGAACTGTAAAGTAAAAAACGAAGGAAATAAACAGAACACGAATTATCACGAATTATAAAAAGGAACGATGAAGAAGATATTTCTTTTGGGATTTATACTCGTTGCGATCTTTACCCTGGGATGCAGGAAAGAGGTTCCTCATCTGGTTC
>JAHIPW010000121.1 GCA_018903055.1 bacterium | reverse complement strand
GAGGCTAAAAAGTTTAGGAATGGAGATTGACTTCGAAAGGGTGGAAGAGATTGCTGGAAAAGGCTCTATCGGTAAACCCCATATCGCCCAGGTCCTGGTAGAAAAAGGATACGTCTCAAGTATTCCTGGGGCTGCTTGGAAGTATCTGGGAAGCAGAGGCCCGGTCTCTGTTCCCAAGTATAAATTGAAGCCTTCTGAGGCCATAGATATTATTTTGAGAGCAGGTGGCATTCCAGTCCTTGCCCATCCCGCAGGGACAAAGGTCGATGAGCTCATCCCCCAGTTAGCAAGGAATGGTCTGATGGGTCTGGAAGCCTATGATGCTATAAATCCTCCTTCTGTTACTCGTTACTACATAACCCTTGCCAAGAAGTATGGTCTCTTGGTAACTGGGGGGAGCGACTGTCACGGAAAGATAAAGAGAGAGATGCGTCTGGGCAGACTGAAGGCCCCCTATGAGATTATAGAAAGATTAAAGGAAGCCAAACTTCAACTAAGCAAATAGAAACAGTCTAACCAGTCTGACCAGTCGAACCTGTCTGACCAGTCGACAGGCAGACTGGGAGACAGGCAGACTGGGAGACAGGCAGACAGATAAAATGAGCACTACCTTAATCTTAATCAGGCATGGAGAGACGCCCTACAACCGTGATAGAAGATACCAGGGACATAAAGATACACCCTTGACAAGGAAGGGAAAGAGGCAGGCGAAGGAGGTTGCCATAAGGTTAAGGAACGAATCCCTGGATGCTATCTACTCTAGCGACTTGAAGAGGACAAGATATACAGCAAAGGTTATAAATGGTTATCACTCCCTAAAGATCAACATCCTTCCTGAGTTAAGAGAGATCGATTTCGGGGATTGGGAGGGGAGGACGCATGATGAAATTCAAAGGGAGTGGAGAGGGCTTCTTGATGAATGGGAGAGAGAGCCCTCTAAGATTAAGATTCCCAGAGGAGAGAGCATTAAAGATTTAGCAGAACGCATAAGGTCGACGATAAAAAAGATCGTTAGCAATCATCGAGACCAAAGAGTAGCCATTATTACTCATGGAGGGCCGATCCGTATCATCCTTATGGATGCCTTAGGTCTGGGTCTTGATGATTGGTGGAAGACGATTACCAGCAACGGAGGAATCTCCATTATCGAGTATCAAAGTAAGAGAGCGAAGGTTCTACTCCAGAATGATACCTTTCATCTAGAGATTTCTAAAAAAATTAGAAATCTCTGATTACAATGATTTAAACTGATGATTATGGTGATAAAATCGCCAATAGGATTGATATCTATCGCTGTTATCATGTTTCTGAATCACTGCAATCTTTTGTTTAATAAAATTTGACAAACGGGAAACAATAGTGTAACATAAAACTACAATTGAATAAGGACGCTTTGACTTCGTCAAGAACCTTGTTACTTTTGGAGCAAGGCTTGCGGTCAAGACGTAATAAAAAGTGTTCAGACTGAGGGAATCCGGTGCCCCCGTAAAATCGTCCGACCGACAAAGACGGACGGACGATCACGGGGCAGGGAAGCCGGAGTGGCCCCGCCACTGTAATCCCGCCCCTTCTTAAAGAAGGGGAACTCCTTAACAAAATTCGCAAGAACAAGCGAAAACCACTGTCCAATGGATGGGAAGGTTAGTTAAGGAGCGGGAGAGCCAGGAAACCTCGCTGGATACGCTAAGTAGCTGGCCTTCGAGGGAAGGGTGAAGTACTTTTTTATCCTCAGGGTTTCCTCAAGAAGGCCTTGGGGATTTTTTTTATAACACAAATAGACACGAACTGTAAAGTAAAGGACGAATAAACATAACACGAATCAACACGAATACTCCGTGCCAATCTGTAAATATCTGCTTACCCCGTGGGAGCGAAGCGACTTTACGGGGTGATAATCTGATTATCTGGTGCTCTTTTTACTTTTTCCTTATTCCTTACTACTTACTACTTATTCCTTACTACTTACTACTCTTAATGGAGCGAGGTAGAAATGGGAAGATTGATATTCGTTACCGGAGGGGCAAGGAGTGGCAAGAGCGCTTTCGCCCAGAAGCTGGCCAATAATTTAAGTAAGAAGGTGACCTATATTGCTACTGCTCAAGCAAGGGATAAGGAGATGGAACTGAGGATAAAGATTCACAGAAAGAATCGTCCCTCTCGCTGGAAGACAGTAGAAAGGGAAAAGAATGTTACTGAAGTATTATCCCGAATAGCGGAAAAAAACGAGGTCATTCTCTTAGACTGTCTCACTCTTTTAATTTCTAATTTATTATTAAGCGGTGAAAAAAAGATTTTGAAAGAGATCAGACAATTAGTGGATGAAGTAAAGAGGGTTAAAGTGACTGTTTTAATAGTCTCCAACGAAGTGG
>JAHIPW010000120.1 GCA_018903055.1 bacterium | reverse complement strand
GGCTTGGTCTTAAAGTAATAGAAACTAAGAGACTTACTCATTTCGGTAACTCCTTATGGTAATTTAGTGTCACTCTTAATCATACCACAAGTGTTACCTATGTATCTCAGCCTCCGCAGTCTTTTTTTGAGATTTCTGAAAAAGTCAGAAATCTCAGAAAATTACCTCTTCCGACGAAAAGGGCTTTTTATTTAGCATATTTTGGGCCATATTTCAACTTCTAATGATGCCAGTGATGAAGAATACGATTATGGTGATTTAATCTCCAATGGGATGTCCGATCAACAAAGAGGGTGGACGAATAATTACAGTTGTTTCTCTAAGTAGGAAAGAGTATGGTATTACAAAGATCATGGACAATATTTTCCATAGTGGAGGTTCTTCTGTCAGTGATGGTTCCCCCGGTTAGGGGGGGGCATCTCTTTTCAGTCCATCTCCCGAGTAGATGTTACGGGGGTTCCAGAGCATCCAGCCGTGGGAACCAAATTTCTCAGCAGCATTGATCTGATCTCTTATTTCTTTCTCCTCAAAGATTCTTCCATCGAAGGCATAATCTCTAAATGCTTGCAGCCAGGGTCTGAAGCGAATGGCGGGGAGATTGGTACGTTCTTGGGCTCTTTTAAGGGCAAGATAGACAATTTCATAGGGGTTGGTAACGGGAATTCTATAACCGGGTATCCCATACTGAAATCCAGAAGGATAGAGCATCGGAGATAGATAGTCCAGATGGGGGGCAAGTTCCTCAAGGGTTTGTCCAATATAGGTATCATTGAGATTCCAGCATACGTATCCGAAGATATCTGCCGAAAGAAAGACATTGTAGGGCAAAAGTCTCTTTTTTGCTTCCAGGAGAAATCCAGAGATGGCCTTTACTCTATTCTCCATCGTGTTGGGCATAGAACATTGAAAGGATGACGGATCGGGAAATCGGACATAGTCGAACTGTATCTCATCAAACCCATATTGAGCAATTTCAACGGCAATATTAATATTATAATCCCATACCTCCTTTTTGAATGGATCCACCCACGCCAGATCTTCCCGATCACGCCATATCTCTCCACTCTGAGTCTTTACCGCTAAATCAGGCCTTTTCAGAGCGAGGAGATTGTCTTTAAACACGACGATCCGGGCGATGGTATATATGTCCTTTTCTTTCAAGGATTTTATCAGGCCACTCATGTCTTTTACGGTTATTATTTTTTGAGCGCCCACTTCTGCGGCGAGGGGGATGGTACTTTTATAAGGTAGCATGCCCCGGTCTCCCTTCACATCTATGACCAGGGCATTAAGCTCGGTCTCTTGTATAAGCTTGAGTGCAGATTCCCGCAATGTTTTGTCCCCTATTCCGTAAAAGGAAAGGTAAAGGGCTTTTGGGGTAAAAGGCACCAGCTTTATCTCTAGAGGTGCAGTGATCATCTGCTCATCTATTACCGCTACCTTTTCCCGCAAAGAAAGGTAGATAGCTTTGAGTGTAGAAGACAACGACTTTATCTCTTGAGGCGAGGTGATCATCTGCTCAGTCCTTAAGTATCCGTAAGCCCTCACCGCTACCTTGTTCCCTTCGATTTTCATATAACACATGCCATTTTCGTCGGCCCGTTCAACATCATTGCCTGAAGTAATGAGTGCCCCCTCTATGGGTTTTCCGGTATAATAGTCAACCACTTTTATGGGTTTTTTCACGGAACGATCGACCAATTTTCCATTTGTATATACCATGGTATACTTAGGAATTAACAAAGAGAGCATCAAAAGTAGCATGATAAATAAGATCATCAATCCTTTTCGTCTTTTACTCATCAGCATCTTTTTTACCCAGATTAGCATATTTTGGGGAGGAATTGCAAGCCTTGGCTAGCTTGGTCCTAAGGATGTTTTAGCACTTCGTTATGGGGACCGATTACCCGCAGAATAATGGTGTCCTTTCCCCTTTCAAAGGTAAAGCGATATTTCTTATCAATAGAGCCTTCCCAGATTCCTCTGGCGGATTTGATCTTTTTAGTACGAAGGGAAGGATGTCTGGGATTCTTTTTGAAAAGTTCCAGTTTCTTGGCGGTCTTTTCCTGTAGTTTCTTGGGCAGGGATTTCAGGGCCTTATCAAATTCCTCCGTGCGATAGAGGTTCATTTCTCCAGTTCTTTCATCAATTCTTTAGCCGAAGAGAATTTTTTTACCCGGCCCGCCTTGATATCTGCTTCAGCCCTTGCTTCCTTCTTCTGCCATTCTTTAACCCAGAACCAGGCCTGTTCAGAATCGATGGTCATCTGGGGCGTCAGGATAACTTTCTTGTCTTTGACCTTCATCTCTATAAGATCTCCCTCATGGAGATTCAAGGCTTCTCTTACCCTTTTTGGTAAAGTCAGCTGGGCATTCTTTCTCAGAGTCAGGACAGTCATTTTTTAACCTCCTTTATAAAATTCGTAATTTCTGAATTTCTAATATTATTATATCACATTTTATTCCCTTGTCAAGTCTTTTTCTGAAAAAACTCAAAAAATTATCTTTTCCGACGAAAAGGGCTTTTTATTTAGCATATTTTGGGGAAAATTGCAAACTGCAACCGCAAAAGCGCCCCTCGACTTCGCTCGGGACAGGCAAAATTTAACTTAAAGACGCAAAAAGAAAAGAACACGAAACAACGCGAACAAAAAAGCAGGAGCCTTTTAAGGCTCCTGCTTCAATTCATTCTTTAGTGGCGAAGAGTGATAGTGCGCCGTTAGATTGGATTTACAAAATATTTAAGGTTAAAGTCATAATGTAGGCGATTTCCCTGATGATTCATTAAATAGCTTTTCTTACCTCAAACCATCTGTGTGTTCTCAGACATATCTTCACCAGCATTAACATCACGGGAACTTCAATGAGCACTCCCACAACTGTTGCCAGGGCTGCTCCGGAAGACAGTCCAAACAACATCGTGGCGGTAGCAATGGCTACCTCAAAATGATTGCTGGCCCCGATCATAGCAGAGGGTGCGGCATCTTCATACTGGAGTTTAAGAATTCTTGCCAGTCCATAAGTGAGCCAGAATATAAGATTCGTCTGAATGAAAAGCGGTATCGCTATCCATAGGATAGTGAGGGGTTTGGTTAAAATTATGTTGCCTTTAAATGAAAAGAGTAAAACAAGAGTAAATAAGAGCGCAATAATCGATACCGGGGTAAGTAAATGTAAAAATTTCTCCTTGAACCATCCTTCACCTTTTATCTTTATTATCCATTTTCTTGAAAAATATCCGGCAACAAGAGGCAGTGCGACATAGATACTAATAGAAAGTAATAATGCCTGCCAGGGAACAGGTAACCTGCCTATACCAAGTAGAAACCCACCAAGAGGTCCATAGAAAAAGAGCATGGTTAGAGAATTTATCGCTACCATAATAAGGGTATGTCCGTCATTACCTTTTGCCAGAAAACCCCAGACGAGAACCATTGCCGTGCAGGGGGCAATCCCCAGAAGAATACATCCGGCAAGATAACTCCTCCAAAGTGGAATCTCAAGCATTTTTAATCCGTTATGCCTAACAACAGTGCCCGCACCATGAACCGCTCCCACTATCCAATCAGTAGCACCGGGTGGTAGTTTGACATAATCAACTGCGTTGGCTCCAATAAATTTCTTGAAAAGAAACCCGAGAAAGAAAAGAGAGATAGCGTACATAGTAAATGGCTTAACAGCCCAGTTGGCAAATAAAGTTAATCCTACTGGCTTGGGAGACTTCCCGGCTTTAAGTACCTCGGCAAAATCTATCTTAATCATAATGGGATACATCATAAAAAATAAACAGACCGCTATGGGGATAGAAACTACCGGCGCTTCCTTAATATAAATTGCCAGTCCATCCAGAAATTTCGCCATATTTGGTGCAACTTTACCAATAATAATGCCGACGGCAATACATAACAGAACCCAGAAAGTAAGATATTTCTCGAATACATTAAGTTTTCTTTCTTCATTAGCCATAATTATCTCTTTTTCAAACACCCTAGATTAATTATATTCTTTCCCTGTAACTGTTATTAAAATAACAACACATTTTCTTAAAACAATTAAACCTGCCTTTAATATTTCTAATAACATATTATCTCTTCTTGCATTTTTCTCTTAACTTCTCTTTCTTACATCTATCAAGATTTTTTAAATCCTGAGTTGATAATTTCAATTCATCTCTTAATCCCTGGATAATTCCATTCCTGCTCATCTCTGGATTTACCGAATAGATAATCCATTTACCTTCCCGTCGGTCATCAACAAGACTCGCCTCTCTTAGAACCCTTAAACTATGTGAAATCCTTGATTGTTCCATATTCAGTATATCTACCAATTCGCAGACACACAGTTCTCCCTTCAGCAAAAGCAAATAAATACGCAATCTGGTTTCATCCGCTAAAGCTCTGAATAATTTACCCATCTTCTCCATAATTTCCCCCCATTCAATCAATCTTATGAATATATTAACATATATTCATATAAATGTCAAAAAAATTCTACTCCCCAAGTAATCTCAGGCAGCAGAAGATTTTTCTCGGAAACAAATGATGATGTTTATCCAACCAAGTAGTAACGTATCCTTACATTTTAGAGAACCCATATCCCAGGATTAATGATAAGGCACAGATAACGAGCAGATAGAGGAATAGGATTCTTGTGCCAAACTCTTTTTTAACAACCAAGATAGTACCAAAACTGGTGACCGGTCCCACAATTAAAAGGACCAATCCTGCTCCAATATTCATCCCCTGGGTTAAGAAAGCATGAACTAAGGGAACGCTCGCTGTGGAGCAGATGTATATGGCCAATCCAAAGGGAAGGGCAAAGAGATAACCGAATCCTCCGCTTAAGTAATTCTCAATCAGCCTTCCCACGGGAGTGACAACCATGATGAGAGCCGCTAAGACTAAACCCAGGGCTAACTCTGGACCGATCTCTTTTAATAGGTCCCAGAAGCCAAATTTAAAGACAGATCTTATCCTTTCTCTGATACCTTTTCTATGTCTACTCTCCCCCACATACTTCTGAGGCTCTTTTCCAAAGGTTTCCCGGCAATGAGAGGAGCCGGGATGGTGGGTTCCACAGACCGGATCTTCTCTATGGAGGGAATGAGGAGCAGGAGAGAGTCTAAAGAGATTTCCCATGAGGCCAAGGGTTAAACCGATTAGAATAACAGAAAGACATAAGAAAAGGGTGAAGTTTAACCCTAAGAGACGATAGGTTACCAAAAAGGCGGTGGCTGAGGTAGCGGGAGTAGCGACAAGGAAGGCTAAAACTGGCCCAAGACGTGCCCCTTTTTTGTAGAAACTAACGGCCACCGGTAGGGCACCAAAGCAACATAGAGGAAGAAGTGCTCCGGAAATAGTGGCATAAATAATGGGTCTTATCCCTCTTCCTCCCAGGTGCCTCTCCACCCAGGCGGTGGGAAGGAATTCATGAATGATGCCGCTTAAGAAGAATCCAATGGCTAAGACGGGCAGTAGTTCAACAATATAATTCTTGAGTATAATTAGGAAATGAATCATTCTTTACCCCGTTTAGACTCTAATCTACCAACATGTGAGAATAACTAATCTATTTAGAGTCGGTATCAAAACTATTGGAAAAACTACAGAACGATATTTGAGAGTCTAACGGGGCTTACTTGCCAAAAATTCTCCAATCTGTTCAACTATAATCTCTTCGATCCTTTCCATGTTTTCATGAGTGCTTGCTCCCAGATGGGGCGTCAACAGTACATTATCCGCTTCTAACAATTTACTTCCTTCTGGAGGTTCATTTTTTAAACATCAATTGCTGCTGCTTTAACCTTGCCAGACTGTAAAGCCTCATACAATGCATCTTCATCTATTATTGAGCCTCGGGCAGTGTTAATAATTATAACCCCATTTTTCATTTTAGCGATGGTATCTTTATTGATAATATTCTCATTCGAACTATTGACAATTATTTTGTTTTGTATTATAATAATACCATTGTAAACGAAAGGAGGTTAAGTTTGACCAGAGGTTATAAAAATCTGGTGAGTGAAAAATCTATCTCACTTTCACTAATTCTCAAAATCCCCGTTGGTTTACTTATCAGTTTAAATAAGGAGGTAAACAATAATGGCAAGAGTATTTAATTTTTCAGCAGGACCGGCAATGTTGCCCGAGCCGGTACTAAAAAAGGCAGCCGAAGAGATGCTGGATTATAAAGGCAGTGGCATGAGTGTGATGGAGATGAGCCACCGCTCCAAACAGTTTGAAGAAATTATCCAGAGTGCTGAAATGACGTTACGCGAAATTATGAATATTCCTGATACTTATTATGTCTTATTCTTACAGGGTGGGGCGTCGCTGCAGTTTGCCATGGTGCCGCTTAATCTTTTTCGTAAATCCAAGAAGGCCGACTATATCAATACCGGTAGCTGGGCGAAGAAAGCCATATCCGAAGCCAAGAAGTATGGCACGGTAAATGTGGTAGCTTCTTCCGAAGATAAGAATTTTGCGGAAATTCCCAAATGGGATGAATCCAAGTTCTCCCAAGATGCTGATTATTTCCACATCACGACTAACAATACTATTGAAGGGACGACAATTAGGGAACTGCCCAGTACTGGTGAGGTGCCGCTGGTGGCGGATATGTCTTCTAACATTTTAGGTGAAGAGTATAAGGTAACTAAGTTCGGTCTTATTTATGCCGGGGCGCAGAAAAATATTGGACCAGCCGGTGTCACGGTAGTCATAGTGAAAAAAGATTTAGTAGGAAATGCCTTGCCAATTACTCCCACCATGCTTGATTATAAAATACATGCCGAAAATACTTCCCTATATAACACTCCACCGTGCTATGCCATTTATATTTCCAAGCTTGTTTTTGAGTGGGTAAAAGCAGAGGGTGGAGTAAAAGCCATTGCAGAGCGTAACAAAGCCAAAGCGGAGATGCTTTACAAAACTATAGATGAATCAAAACTCTATAAAGCGCCGGTCACCAATCCCAAGTTCCGTTCTTTTATGAATATACCTTTCACTTTGCCGACAGATGAGTTGACTGATCAATTCCTGAATGAAGCTAAGAAAATAGGATTGGTTACTCTTAAAGGACATCGCAGCGTCGGCGGTTGCAGAGCAAGTATTTACAACGCAATGCCGCCAGAAGGAGTGAAGAAGTTGGTTCAATTTATGCAGGATTTTGAATTAAAAAATAAAGTTTAAAATCCGCGTGATTAATTTTAAAGGGAGTCGGCTATGTACAAAATAAAAACACTGAACAAAATTTCACCGATAGGATTGTCAAAATTTCCTCTGGACCAATACGAGATAAGCGCTGAAATCACGCATCCGGATGCGATTCTGGTAAGAAGTGCCGATATGCTACAGATGGAGATTCCAGAAACATTGCAAGCGGTCGGACGGGCAGGAACTGGGGTCAATAACATTCCTGTAGATAAATGCTCAGCCAGAGGTGTTGTGGTTTTTAATACTCCGGAGGCGAATGCCAATGCAGTGAAAGAATTAGTGATTGCCTCAATGATACTTTCCGCAAGAAATCTGCCTGCGGGTATTGAATATTGTAAAACATTAAAAGGTAAAGGAGCGGAAGTGCCGGCGCTGGTTGAAAAAAACAAGGGACAATTTGCCGGATTTGAAATAAAAAATAAAAAATTGGGTGTGATTGGATTAGGGACTATAGGGATAATGGTGGCTAACGATGCGGTGTCTCTCGGTATGGAGGTAGAAGGATATGACCCATTTATTTCCGTGGAGAGCGCCTGGAAACTTTCCAATGAAGTAAAAAGCGCCATAGGTATGGACCGCTTAATTGCCACTAGCGACTACATCACTATTCACGTGCCGCTTAATGATAAAACCAAAGGCATGCTTGATGCGGAGAAATTTTCCCAGATGAAGAAGGGGGTACGCATTTTCAATTTTTCACGAAACGGCATTGTTAATAGCGAAGACCTTAAGAAAGCTATCGCTGACGGTATAGTCGCTAGTTATGTGACAGATTTTCCGGATGATGAATTACTACATATGGACAAAGTTATTTGCATTCCGCACCTCGGTGCCTCCACAGAAGAAGCAGAAGATAATTGCGCCAGCATGGTGGTAAACCAGATAAGAGACTTTTTGGAACATGGCAATATCACTAATTCCGTTAATTTCCCTGCCTGCTCACTGGAGAGAAACCCTGATACCAGCCGCCTAACCATTGTTAATAAAAACATTCCAGGAATGGTAGCACAGTTATCTACCGTCTTCAGCAAAGCCAATCTGAATATTATTGGAATGATTAATAAAAGTAAGGGTGATATTGCTTATAATATTGTAGACATTGCGAGAGAAGTTACCGAAAAAACTATAGAAAAAATAGCAGCCATTGAGAATATAATCAGGGTGAGAGCAATAAAATAACGATCAAACCCCCGTATTTTGGGACTAAAGAAGGGTTGAAACAAGGATACTCAACATTTTTAAAGCCAACATTTTAAAGACTCAAGTTTGACAGTTGAAAGGCGAACAAAAATAGGTTCCCGACGATAAAATACCAAAAAATGCTGTTTTCAGGCAAAATGTAGTGATACGAATATCCAATATTCGGTAGTTGGAATATGTAATGATATAATATCAGATTCAGCTAACAGTTCATCAAAACTTACCATCTCAGCAAGATCAGATTCCTTCACATAAGGATCATATGCCATAACTTCCATACCAAATGCCCTGACCCGTTTGGCAACTTCTCTGCCAATCCTGCCCAGGCCAATAAGACCAAAAGTTTTCTTATAAAGCTCGGTTCCCTTTAGCTTTTTCTTCTCCCAGCCTTTTGCTTTAGTAGTAGTATGTGCTCTTACAATATGCCTCTTTAAAGATAATAAATGGGCAAATACCAGCTCGGCAACTGCCACTGACGATGCGCTAGGTGTGTTTTTGACAATAATACCTTTTTGTTTACAATAATCAACGTCAATATTATCAATCCCGACTCCGCCCCTGATAATCATTTTTAAGTTTTCAGCTCTGTCTATATACTCTTTATTTGCTTCTGTTTTACTTCTTATTAGGACAATGTCAGCCTCTGGTAAATCGTTTAGGTTTTCGGTCACTTTTCCAAAAGGTTTTAACTTATCTGGCAGATTTTTTGAAAATGCATCAGCGATTAGTATTTTCATTTTAAAGCACCTTCCTTTCAAACTTATACAATATAATCCCACTCAATAGTTTCGGCCAGAAATATGTTGACTTTTGCGGCATTACTATTTCTGGATCTTCTATACCTTTATCAGCTACCGCTTTTAGCTCATTAAAATCAACTGCGGCTAATGAAACAGCAAACTGGTATTTGTTGCCCCTATCAACTAATTCTTTCATCTGTGCTAATCCAACTGGGTTGCCCGGGAAATAATTAAGATACCTTTTATCTTTAATATTCTCAGTGCTTAACCCGAGATAAGGGAATAATATTCTGTTTTGTAATATTGAAGCATCT
>JAHIPW010000119.1 GCA_018903055.1 bacterium | reverse complement strand
GATCCCGCACCAGAGCAAAGCTCGATGCGGGACCAATCCCGCACCAGAGCAAAGCTCGATGCGGGACCAATCCCGCACCGAAACAAAGTTTCTGGTGCGGGGCCGCCCCTTACCCTTCGGGTCAAGAAGCGGGACTGCGATAGGCACTAAACCGATACGAACCCAGCCTCTTTGATAAAAAGGGCTGTCCGAAGGAAGATAGAGCACGAGTAAAATGAGTGCCTATCTGGAGCAGGGGTTTACCCCGTTAGAAGTAAGCCCGATTTTAGTCGGGATGTCTCCGTTCAATATCGGAGGACTTCTAACGGGGCTTGCGCCCCTGCTTTTTTCTTGTCTCTAAAGAAAAGATGTGGTAAGATAAATAGCAGGAGAAAAAGATGATTGGACTATCTACTGCCTGGCGTTCGGGCCAGGTCAAAGATGCAAAAAAATTACTCTCTCGATTTGAAGAGATTGGAATAAAGAAATTAGAACTCGATTATCGAATAAGCGAAGAGACCTTCAAAGAGATGCTTCCCTACCTAAAGAAATCCTTCGCCATACTAAGTATTCATAATTTCTTTCCCATTCCCAATATCTTAAATGAGGGAAGTGGAGATGCTTTTTTGCTTTCCAGTCCGGATGAGGAGGAGAGAAGGAGAGCAGTAAGGCATACTAAGAAGACTATCAAAATCGCTCAGGAATTAGAAGCAAAGGCGGTTGTCCTGCATCTGGGAAAGGTGGAGATGGATTCCAAAGCAGAGAAGCTTTTTCTCTTATATGGTAGAGGTAAAATCTCATCTTTTCAGGGAAAGAGGGTCATCCATAAACTCAAAGAAGAAAGGGAAAATAAGAAGCAGAAATATCTGGATGCTGTTCTTAGGAGTCTTTCAGAACTCAACAAAGCTGCTCAAGAAAGAGGCATTCTTTTAGGAGTAGAGAACAGGTTTTATTCCCATGAGATCCCAGATTTTAAAGAAATAGGCATAATTTTAGAGGAGTTTAAGGGAGGAGCAGTAAGATACTGGCACGATGTAGGCCATGCCGTGGTCCAGGAAAACCTGGGGTTATTAAGCCACAGAGAATTGCTTGAGAATTACTCTCCTTATCTCGTTGGTGTGCATCTACACGGAGTAAGAGGCTATGAGGACCATTTTGCCCCAGGACAAGAAGAGGACTATGAACTTATTAAGAGATATATCAAGCCAGAAACTATTAAGGTGATGGAGCCTCACTCCGAAGTAAGTAAAAAGGAACTGAAAGAAGGCCTAGCCTTTTTACAAAGTATAGGAATAGAATAATAGACGCGAATCATCGCGAATAGTTTAGTTCGGAGTTATGAGTTCGCCTCTCGTCCCGAGGGGACTCGAGGTCCCCGAGGGAGAGTTCGGAGATAAGAAACGCGAATATACGCGAATCTTGCAATGGCAAAGAAAAACCCTTTTCCACCTACGAGGTGAAAAAGGGGGTTAGCGATTTCAAAAGTTCTGTAAGATTTATTTTGAGGTATCGAAACTTTAATAAGCAAAAGACGGCGGAGAGCGAAGCGCGCCGTTGTTTTGACAGCTGTAAGGAAATTTGATATACTAAATATGTTGTAAGGAGGTAAAAGATGGAGAATCTGGCCATAATAATCGCTGGCTTAGCGGTAGTTCTGGTAATCGTTATTGGTTTTATTGCTTTAAGATTGGCATCTGGTAAACAGGCGCCAACTAGATTAAGTGAAGATCTGGGAGCGATCAAGAGCGTTATGGAGAACCTGCAGAGGATAGTTCCTGAGATTAAGAGTGGGGTGGATTTGGGAACTGAGGCCCAGAGAGCCCTTCAGCAGAATCTGGCCCAGACGGCACAGGCAGTGGAGAGAATAAAGAGCGCTTATGAGGAGAGGAAGGTCCTGGAGGATGCTACTCGGTTCTCTATTAAGAGATTAGAAAGCATTATTGCGGGCACTACCGCAAAGGGGAAAGCAGGGGAGAACATTTTAAGAGAAGCCCTGAGGCAGTTTCCCCCAGAGATGGTTACTACTGGTTTTCGGGTGAAAGGACAGATAGTGGAATTTGGATTAGTTTTACCCAACAAGAAGACCCTGCCCATTGATTCCAAATGGCCGGCAGCCGATCTTCTAGAACAATTAGAGAAGGAGGAGGATGAAGAGATACGGGCTGCGATTATAGAAAAGATTGAGAAGGAGATAGAAAACCGCACCAAAGAGATCACCCAATATATTGACCCGGCGGTAACTACCCCCCAGGCCGTTGCGGCTATTCCTGATGCTGCTTTCAGCGTCTGTAAAAAAGCCCATGTTGAGGCCTACCGAAGAAATGTCATCCTCATCTCCTATTCTATGGCCATTCCCTATCTTCTCACCTTTTTAAATTTGAATCTTCAGTATTCGCGGACGGTAGATGTAGAAAATTTGACTCATTATCTGATGAACATCAAGCGCAACCTGGATGAGATGGATAGTGTTTTAGAAAACTATATTGAGGGAGCGAGCTCCCGTATCACTAATGCGGCCCTTAAATATCGGGAACTAATCGGTTCCATCCGTGGTTCTCTAATTGCCTTAGAGACCAGCAAACCAAGTGACAAAAAAGAAGAGTAAACCCCACTCCGCTAAAGCTTCGTGGGGCAAGGAATTAAAGTTTGTCTGCGATAGGATGCTCGGCACCCTGGCGAGGTTCTTGAGGATTTTGGGTTATGATACCCTATATCCTGAAGAGTCAAGGGATGCCGAGCTTTTATTTTTAGCTTATACTCAAGGGAGGGTGCTCTTAACCCGGGATACTAAGATGGGGACCAGGATCTCTCCCAATATCTTTGTTATCAAGAGTGCCGTTCCTGAGGAGCAATTAAAGAAGGTGGTAAAGGAATTCAAACTAAAGACTGGGGAGAATCTCTTTACCAGATGCCTGGAGTGCAATACCCCTTTAGTGGAAGTGGAGAAGAAGGAGGTGAAAGGGAGAGTTCCTCCCTATGTCTTCAAGCATCATGATGAGTTTGCCAAGTGCCCAAAATGCAAAAAATATTACTGGTCAGGGACCCATATAGAAAGGATGGAGGAGAGAATAAAGAAGTGGGAGGAGTGGATGCGGTGATGGGAATCGGGGAATCGGGGAAACGGGGAAAAGGGGATAGTGGGCTTAATTCCCAATTATCCCTCACCTAAAGGTTCGGGACAAGATTTATCCCGAACAAATGCGAGGGACCAATTCCTAATGAGGAAAAGGTAGTTGGGTTAAGGTAAGGTAGTGAGTTTAGTAGTTGGGTAAAGGTTAGGTGTTTTTCTAAAAAGACCAACTACCTAACCCAACAACCAAACCAACAACCTAACCCTAACCCTTTAACCAAGTGTGAAATGTTTTGTTAGAAATTGCCTGCCCCGCACCGGATGGTGCCGGGGGATATTAGATATTAGAAATTCAATACGTTTGTTTCGGGTTTTAGTATGAAATTTATACCTAGTTATCTTAAATTAAAGAAAGGCGAGTTAAAGAAAAGGACAAAGAAGGCATATGAGATTTTGGAGGAGTGTAGACTTTGTCCCAGGGAGTGCGGAGTAAATAGAATAAAGAGAGAGAAGGGGTTCTGTAAGTCAGGCGCACTCCCCATCGTCTCAAGTTTTGGCCCCCACTTCGGCGAAGAACCTCCTCTGGTTGGTACCCATGGCTCAGGAACCATATTCTTAACCTGGTGCAACCTATGCTGTATCTACTGTCAGAACTATACCATCAGCCACTTAGGAGAGGGCAGAGAGATATCCTTGGAGGAATTCGCCTCCCAGATGCTCTCCTTACAGAGAAGGGGATGCCACAATATAAACTTTGTCACCCCCACCCATTTTGTTCCTCAGATATTGGCTGCCTTAGAGATCGCTACTGAGAAGGGATTGAATGTCCCTTTAGTCTATAATACAGGTGGCTATGATC
>JAHIPW010000118.1 GCA_018903055.1 bacterium | reverse complement strand
TGCGACCACCTTAAGAGTCTAAAATATTCCCCTACTTTACCTTACGCCTTTACCGAGCAAGGGGTTGCTATGCTTTCCAGCGTGTTAAATAGTGATAGAGCCATTCAAGTGAATATCCAAATTATGAGGACCTTCACCAAATTAAGAGAAATGCTGTTAACGCACAAGGAATTAAAGAGAAAAATCGAGGCCATGGAAAGGAAATACGATCAACGCTTTAGAATTGTCTTTGAGGCCTTAAGAAATTTATTAGAGACGCCTACTAAGAAAATAAAAGAGATCGGCTTTAAGCCTAGAAACGACTAACTTCCAGATTTTGAAAGGAGCCTAAGGAAATGAAGAAAATAATTTTATTGATTGTTACTGCAATATTTTTAACTGGTTGTACTTCTGTTAAAGTAAGTATCAAACCTGATATTAATATTACTCGCATAAGGCGTGTAGCAGTCTTGCCTTTCGGTCCCAACGGTATTGTAAGTGATATGTTTATTACTGAACTAATTGGTATCGGAAAGTTCGATGTTATAGAAAGAGGGCAATTAGACAAGGTTTTAGGAGAATATAAGTTAAGCTTATCGGGCATCTTGGATGAGAAAACACGAAAGGAACTTGGAAGATTATTGGGTGTGGATGCTATCTTCTTAGGTTCTGCTGTGGTGCGTAAAACACCTGTTTTTCTCGCTATGCAATATTCTGCTGTCGCTACTACGGTATATGAAACAGCCATAAGTGTTCGTCTGGTTGATATAGAGACTGGCTCTATTCTAATAAGTTGTAGTACTTCAGGGGAGGACCAGCAAAAAAGCATTGAAAAAATTGTAAAAAAAATTAAAAAGGCGTTTCAATGAAAAAGAAGTTTTTTAACTCGTAACTCATTACCCATAACTCATAACTAACCGTCCAACTGTCTAACTGAGATCTGACATCTGACATCTGAAATCTCTGAACGGAGTGAAGAAATGTTAATCGCCAAAGTAACCGGGGTAGTGGTAGCCTCTCAGAAGAATAAACACTTGGAGGGGAATAGGCTTTTGATTGTTCAACCTTTAAATAAAAAATTAAAGCCTGAAGGGAATTCTATGATGGCGGTGGACCAGGGCTATGCCGGTTTTGGGGAAACGGTCCTGGTCATCGATGAGGGAAACTCCGCCCGTCAGGCACTCGGCAATCCCGATATTCCGGTGAGAACCTTTGTGGCGGGAGTGATTGACAGTGTCGATTTGGAATAAGCTACAGGCTGCAGGCCACAAGCTACAGGTCACAGGCTACAGGCCACAAAAATCTGAAGCATGGGGCCTGCGGCTTGAAGCATGCGGCTTGTAACTTGTGGCTTGAAGCGCGACTGGAAGGAGCTAATGAATGGCCGAATTCGATGAGCTAATAGATAGGATTACCAGGAATGTTATGAGGCGCCTCGCTGAAGAGGAATCAGGGGTTATTCCTGGGGTGACTATCTGTCCGGCAACGGATAGCGAATGTACTGCTTGTGGTCTATGTATTGTCAAGTGCCCTACTGAAGTAGAGAAAGTAGTTGCTGAGGGAGCAGAGAGGATAGGGGCCACCATTGGAGCAAGACCGCCAAAAGAAGAGATTGCCCACACTATTGACCATACCTATCTGAAACCAGATGCTAGTCCAGAAAAAATTACCCAGTTATGTGAGGAGGCAAAGAAGTATAACTTCGCCTCGGTCTGTATCAATCCCGGTTATGTTTCCTTATCGGCGAAGTTACTGAAAGGTACCCCCGTCAAAGTAACTACCGTAATCGGTTTCCCCTTAGGAGCCACAACCTCTACTGCCAAGGCCATGGAGACCAGGGATGCCATTGCCAATGGAGCGGATGAGATCGATATGGTAATGAATATCGGGGCCCTGAAAGCAAAAAATTATGATTTGGTGAAGAAGGATATTGAAGCAGTAGTTGATGCGGCCAATGGAAGGACGGTCAAAGTGATCTTGGAGACCGCTCTATTGACCCAGGAGGAAAAGATTAAAGCCTGCCAGATTGCAAAGGAGGCGGGAGCAGACTTTGTTAAGACGAGTACCGGTTTTGGTGGGGGAGGAGCAACGGCAGCCGATATTGCCCTTATGCGTCGCATAGTTGGTCCGATTATGGGGATTAAGGCTTCGGGAGGGATTCGTACCTTAGAGGATGTTCAGACTATGATTAAGGCCGGAGCAACGAGGATTGGGGCCTCAGCAAGTGTGGCTATCATAAAGGGAACTTCCGCTGGAGCCGGCTACTAGACACGGATAGGCACGGATAACAATACGGATGGGCACAGATTAAATCCGTGCTAATCAGTGTAATAAAAATCAGTGCTAATCCGTGTCAAGGAGAGTAGATGAAGAGTCTAAAGGATGTGGATCCTGAGATTTATAAAGCAATAGAAGACGAGAAGCGAAGGGAGAAGGAATGCCTGGAACTCATTGCTTCTGAGAACTTTGTCTCTGATGCGGTTATGGAGGCCCAAAAATCGGTGATGACCAATAAGTATGCTGAGGGCTATCCAGGGAAGAGGTACTATGGAGGCTGTCAGTTTGTTGATGTGGCAGAGAGTTTAGCTATCGAGAGGGCGAAGAAGTTATTTGGCTGTGAGCATGTCAATGTCCAGCCCCATTCCGGAACCCAGGCCAATATGGCGGTCTATTTTGCCTGTTTGAATATAGGGGATACCATGCTCAGTATGAAACTCTCCCATGGTGGTCACCTCTCTCACGGCAGCCCGGTTAGCTTTTCCGGAAAATACTTTAATATTATCTTCTATGGTGTAGATAAAGAGACAGAGACTATTGATTATGACCAGGTACTAAAGATTGCCAGGGATTGTAAACCGAAGCTCATCATCTGTGGAGCGAGCGCCTATCCTCGGATCATTGACTTCAAGAAATTCAGAGAAATCGCGGATGAGGTAGGCGCTTATCTTTTGGCAGACATCGCCCATATTGCCGGACTGGTAGCAGCCAAGCTTCATCCGGATCCTCTTCCTTACTGCGACTTCGTTACCACCACCACCCATAAGACCCTGAGGGGCCCAAGATCAGGAATGATTATGTGTAAGGAAAAGCATGCCAAGATGATAGATAAGATGGTCTTTCCTGGGATTCAGGGAGGACCATTTATGCATACCATCGCTGCCAAGGCGGTCTGCTTTGCTCAAGCCTTAAAGTCAGACTTTAAGGAATATCAAAAGCAAATCATTAAGAATGCCCAGGCTCTGGCCGCAGAGCTAAAAAAAGAGGGCCTTAGGCTGGTCTCTGGGGGAACAGACAACCACTTAATGCTCATTGATCTCACAGATAAGAATATTACCGGTAAGGAAGCAGAGGAAGTCTTAGGGAAAGCAGGGATCGTGGTTAATAAGAATACCATTCCCTTTGAGAAGCGGAGCCCATTCATTACCAGTGGATTAAGGATCGGGACTCCGGCAGTAACCACCCGAGGAATGAAAGAAGAAGAAATGAAAAGAATTGCTAAATGGATTGGAGAAATCTTAAAGGATATACAGAATGAGAAAACAATTGCCCGGATAAAAGGAGAGGTCAAGGAACTATGTGACCGCTTTCCGCTTTATAAACACGGATAGGCACGGATTAACAAGACGGATAGGCACGGATTTATCTGTGCAAATGCTTAATTATTTATGCTCTCTAGGATGCTAACGAAGTACATCCTGTAATCTGTATCCTTTAATCTATGCTAATCTGTGCAGAAAGAGACTATAGGGAGGTTTAAATGAGAGAGATGATTGCCAAAAGGATGTCGAGAATTGGGACAGAGACCGCCTTCGAGGTTTTAGCCAAGGCCAAGGCTTTGGAGCGTCAGGGTAAAGAGATTGTTCACTTACAGATTGGGGAGCCGGATTTTGACACTCCAGAGAATATCAAGGAAGCAGGGATTAAAGCAATAAGAGAGAATAAGACCCACTATGGACCATCTGCCGGACTATTAGAAGCCAGGGAATGTTTTGCTAAATATATCTCCCAGACCAGAAATATCCCGGTTGATCCAGGGGAGGTGGTGGTTACTCCGGGAGGGAAGCCCATCCTATTCTTCTCTATCCTGGCCTGTATCGATGAGGGGGATGAGGTCCTATGTCCTAATCCCGCTTACCCTATTTATGAATCGATGATTAATTTTGTGGGAGCCACGGCGGTTCCCATTCCCATAAAGGAGGAGAAGGGTTTCGTTTTCGATATCAAGGATTTAGAGAAAAGGATTACTCCCATGACGAAGATGATCGTTCTCAACTCTCCAGCCAACCCCACTGGAGGGGTCATCTCTAAGGAGGACTTGGAAAAGATTGCTAATATTGTGGTAACCAACGATCTGCTCGTTCTATCAGATGAGATATATTCAAGAATAATCTATGAAGGGGAGCATTCTTCTATCGCTTCTTTCCCCGGGATGAAGGAGAGGACCATCATCTTAGAGGGTCACTCCAAGACCTATGCCATGACCGGTTGGAGATTAGGATATGGAGTGATGAATAAAAAGATTGCAGAGAAGGTTACCAAGTTAATGACCAATTCCAACTCCTGTACCGCAACCTTCACTCAAATCGCTGGAATAGAGGCCATTAACGGATCCCAGAATGCCGTAGATAAAATGGTGGCAGAGTTCAAAAAAAGAAGGGATGTCATTGTTGAGGGATTGAATAAGATTCCCAAGATTAGCTGCAACAAACCTCTCGGTGCTTTCTACGTCTTCCCCAATATAAAGGAGACGGGAAAGAAATCCCAGGAATTGGCAGATTACTTATTGAATGAGGTGGGAGTGGCAGTTCTATCCGGAACCTCTTTCGGTGAGTATGGAGAAGGATATATTCGACTATCCTATGCTACCTCCATTGAGAATATCGAGAAGGGCCTGGAGAAAATCGAAGCCGGCTTGGCCAAACTCTAAGGATTAGTTGGATTAAATTAAAAGTCAATAGTCAGTGATCTGTAGAAAACAGAAGTCAGTTGGGAG